>CAJWTP010000019.1 GCA_913047325.1 uncultured Gammaproteobacteria bacterium | reverse complement strand
AGAGTTTTTCTCTTGAAAATGGATAATCCTCACCAACACCTTCTTCTTCCACCATTAAAAACTCAGCTTTAGAATATTTTTTTGTATCGAGACCCACGAGGGTCGCAATTTTAGAAGCCCGTTTTGCTATGATATCGCGGTTAATAATAAGATTTTCATTCCACATCTTTTTGCCGAGAATTTTCTTTTCTTCGGAACTTAATAATGCTCCACCCTCTTGCTCTAATGCCCTAATTAATTTAGGGTAAATGCTGTCAACAATGATGATGCTATTTTCAGAAGAACAGCTTGTTGCATAGTCAAATGTTTTCGAGGTTTTTACTTTATGAGCAGCATCCTCTAAATCAGCACTAGAATCAACAATTACAGGTACATTTCCTACACCAACACCTAGGGTTGGGGTGCCACTTTGAATAGCCCTTTTAATGTTATTCTGGGAGCCTGTAGCAACAACCAAATCTACTAGGTCAGTTAATTTTTTGGTGTCGTTTTTACTTATAGGCTCAGATAATGACTGCACAATGTCGGTTGGTGCTCCAACACGCTCAAGAGCCTTCTGTATCAAGCCAACAATCTTTGTGCAAACCAAAGCACCTTTTGGTGAAGGGGCCAATATAATCGCATTCCTACACTTTAATGCATTAATGACTTTATTTAGTGGTGTGGCAATTGGATTAGTTGAAGGAACGATTGCACCAACCACACCAACCGGTCTTGCAATTTCAATAAGTCCTTCTTCATCATCTTGATTAATTATTCCAACTGTTTTAGTATTCTTTAAATCTCTCAATAAACCAATAGTTTTACGTTTATTCTTTCTCTTTTTATCCTTCACATTACCTAGTCCAGTTGTTTTGACAGCAAGCTCGGATAAGGATTGATTGTTTTCAGGTTTGATTACTTCCCATGCAACAGCAAGTATTAATTCGTCGACTTGCTCCTGTGAATACCCATTAATTGTTGTTTGGGCATTCCTTGCTTTTGTTATTAATTGTTTGATATTTGAGTTGCTCATTTTTATTATTTATTAATCAAAAGTATTCAACTGAAGCGCTTTAATAAAGCGCTTCAGTAAAAAAAGATCCCAATAAAAGTTTATCTTATTGGAGACCTGCTAGTAGATCAGTCAAGTAAGCCTGTCTTTCGTTCCACATTGCAATGACTTCATCTCTCGTCATCACTCTTGCAGGCGAGTTAGTAGACTTCATTTTGCCTTGAGTCTTTTTGTCGTTAAACATATCAGGAGTCTTACTTGCCAAGAAGTCAATAACGTCTTGAGGGGTACCGGCAGGCACCATCAAGCCACGGAAATTGACACTTGAATCATCAACATCAACACCACTTTCCATCAGTGTAGGAACATCTGGAAGGTATGAATGTCTTGTAAGGTCTGCAACGGCTAATATTTTAAGATCAGCAGCGCTTCTAGCTGAGTCTGACAGGTTATTAAAACCTGCACTGACTTCACCAGCTTTAACCAATCTTAATGCATCAACACCGCCCTTTGCAGGGATATATGTTAAGTCTCTACCTGAGGCTTTGGCAAACTGCAAGAATGCAATATGGTGACCGACAAATTTACCAGCGCCACTAATAGTTACAGCGCCAGGATTAGCATCAGCATGCGCAAGCAAGTCAGCTACAGTGTTAAAAGGGCTATCCTTGTTAACAATCAACACTGCTGGATCAGCACCCCAGTTACCTAACGGTTCAAGTGTATTGATATTGTAAGCAGTATCAAACACAATTGACTGTGCTATAAAGTGAGGCACATTGTATGCTGCCAACATATAGCCGTCTTTTGAGGCTTCGCTAGCAAACCAGTTCCAGCCAGTTCTTCCACCTGCACCAGGTTTATTCAGAATATAGATTGGCTGACCAATTAAAGCTTCTTTACCAGACGCTAACGTTGCAATTCTTGCCTGAAAATCTGTCGCACCACCAGGTCCGTAAGCCACCATAACCCCGATTGGTTTGTCTGGGTAATCGGCTTGAGCATGCATAAACATCAGTGACGTTACTGCAAGCAAGGCAATTTTAGTTATTTTCATAAATTTCATTTGTTTCTTCTCCTTTTGGTTTAGTTTATTAAAAAAACAACCCTCCTGGCAAACGCACTTGCAACATCAATGTGAATAGGCAATACAGTATTAAAGTAAATACTGTAGAGATACTCAACTTTATAAGTAACACTCGCCAAAAGTCCTTGGTTTCTTCGGGTTTTTTATAGATCATTATTACCGCGAAGAACATAATCATTGATGCCATATAAAAGCCGATAGTATTCATACTTATAATATAAGCAAGAATAAGGCCTAGTCCTGGCAACAAATCCATAAAATTAGTTGGTTTTCCCTTATCGTCACGCTCGAACCACAAAAGCAATGCTAGTACTGCAATACCACCCGCAATAAATCTTGGGAATAGGTAGTCTTCATTTTCACCCCATGGACTGGGATTGAAAACCTCTTCAAATGAGGTAAATAGCAATACTGCCGCTAGTGAAGTAACAATTAACGTCGAAATTTTAAAATATTGGTTCATATTACGCACTTCTCTTTGATTTGCGATTTGAATAAAGGCCATAAGCAATTGAGGATATGCAGATAACAATAAGGGTTACATTAATTGTGCCTGTTGTAAAATATATCATCCAATCATCACCATATCGAGCGCCTCCAATTAGCTTGCCGAGAAGGAAATTGTTTTCAGCTATTGGGCCTAATATGATTCCCAAGACAACTGGTACAGCACTAAAACCGGCTTTACTGGCAAAAAACATAATAGTTCCTAAGACCACCATGATGATAACGTCAGAATAAGAGTTGCCAATACTGTAAGTGCCAAATACCGCCAAAACTAAAATACTTACCGCCATGTAGTTATCTGGCACTTTCATAATCCAGCCGCTATGTCTACTCAAAAATAGGCCAATAATCAGCATAAAAATTTGTGCAAGAATCAAAGAATCGATAAACGTCCAAACAACTGGCGCAGTGTTCTCTGATACAAAAATCTCATGACCCGGAAAAATCCCATGAATCAATAAACCTCCCAATAGAACTGCGGCAGTCGGACTTCCTGGAATGCTTAAAGTAAGCAAAGGAATTAGTGAAGGCCCCACCATTGAATTATTTGCACTCTCTGCGGCAATGATTCCTTCTGGCTCACCCTTTCCATAATTTGACTGGTTTCTGCTTACTTTTTTGGTTTGATCGTAAGCCACTAATCCGGCTATTTGTCCACCTGCTCCAGGAATAATTCCAATAAGAGAGCCGACAAATGATCCTATAGAAAGAGCTTTAACTTTGCCGAACACAAATCTAAACGACTGCATCAAGCTTGAATCACCCTTGGATGAGAGAACTGCGTTTTTATCGCTATAGTATTTCTCCATTAAGTTCAATACCTGGGGCATTGCAAACAAACCTATCAAACCAACAACAATGTTAACTCCACCTTCTAAATGGTCAGTAAATACAAATCTCTCCACACCCAAAACTGGGTTATCTCCTATAGTTGCAAGCATTAAACCAAATAAACCTGATAGCAATCCTTTGACAACTGACTTGGAATCTATAGTTGCAATAATGGTAATACCTAAAATCGCAATCCAGAACAATTCAGTGGTTCCAAATTCCAACGATAAACGCGCCAGAGGAGGTGTAAAAAATATCAATATAATTACACCAAAAATACCTCCTACAAAAGAACTTATAAAGCAATAATGAAGAGCCTGTTTAGCTTTACCTAACTTAGCCATACGATGACCATCCATTGCTGTAGCAATATTTGCTGGGGCTCCTGGAACATTAACCAAGATAGCACTAATTGCCCCGCCAGCCACCGTTGCGGTGTACATAGCCCCAAGTAAAATTAGTCCACTTTCTGGTTTCATATGAAATGTAAAAGGTATAAGGAGTGCAACAGACATTGTCGGACTCAGGCCAGGCAATGCGCCAAGTATGATTCCAGCAAAAGTACCGCCTATTAGTAAGGCAAGATGATATGCAGTAAATACATTAGAAAAATAGTCTAGAAATTCCATTGTTTATCTAGCTTGAAATAAATTACAACAATGTATCAATCAGTATTCATATATATGAGATACTATAAACAACACATATATATGAGTTAAGATACTACATGTTAAGATTAGAATTGTCAAATGAGGAATAAAAAACTATTATTAAAATATTATCGCTCGATATTAATTTAATGTATATCTCGTATATAAATATCCTTAATATTTATATGAGTATACTGTTAGCAAAATATTGTTATTAAAAAGAAAACTATATTTACATGGCAAAAAAACTCTATCAAACAGTTATTGATTATATTAACGAACAGATAAGTTGCGGTCTACTTACTATTGGTGACTTAATCCCTTCTGAGTCACAACTCTCTAAATTACTAGGGGTCAGTGTTGGCACTGTTAGAAAGGCCATAGATATTCTAGAAAACGATAAACTGCTTTACCGTCATCATGGTAAAGGCACCTATGTTTCAGATTACGGATTCGATAATAGTATTTTTAACTTTTTTAGTTATGGCAGTCAAACTGGCTCACCTATTCGTATTTATAAAACAACTCCTATTAGAAAAAAAATAATTGCAACTGAAAAAATAGCCTCTGAACTCAATGTAGAAACCGGTGATAAAATTATTTACATAGAAAGAAAAGGTTATATCGACAAAAAGAATCCTGTAATAATTGAGAAGTCTTGGTGGATTGCTGATGTGGTTGAAGGGTTACAAAAGCCAAATATCCACATACCTGACCTACTCTATGCACATATATTCAAAAAGTTTGGTTTACGAATAGTATCATCAAAGGAAGTATTAACTGCAGGAATAGCTGACACAAACGTTGCAGAAATATTGCATATAAGTGAAGGCGATCCAGTTGTTATATTAAACCGCCACTCTTATGCAAAGGTTAAAGGCCTAGTTGAATTTCGAATTACAACAGGCAGAGCTGATATGTTTAGCTATACCACTACAATTGGTAATTATGAGGAGATATAATCAATTTTTATGGTATGACAATCTTTGTTAAGTTAGATCTCAGGATATTTAATAACAACTTCCTTTTATTTTCATTAAACCTGCTGATTGGACCAGAGGCAACCAAAGCGCCGACAAATATATTGCTTTTTGAGATGACAGGAACTGCTATAGCAAACAAAGACGGATTGTGTTCATTGATCGAGAGGTAAAAACCTTTATCTCTAATGTCTTTATAGAATCCACTTTTATCCTTGCCCCTTTTACCATAAGCCAGGATTATTCTTCCAGATGCGCCGCGATTCAGCTTGAGCCTTGTACCCTGTTCAATGTTGTGCCGTAAATTATCTCGTGAATGGGCCCTATACAAACAAATACGCTTACTATCCTCTTCAACAAAAAACGATATCGTTTCACCACTTTTATCACGAATAATGTCGACAATAGGTCTAATCTGGTCCAATTGATTACTATGGGTATAAATTGCACTTAAATAGAGTGGTTGGGTGCCAATGACATATTTTTTATTTCTTAGCCTAGAAACATAGCCATATTCTTCAAGTGATGAAAGAATGCGATACGTAGTAGACAAATTAAAATTTAACTTTTCACTGACTTCTCTGAGACTATATTTAGATCTCTCCAATGTAAAAATAGAGAGTATTTGCAAACATTTCTCAATAGAATTGAACTTTTTTTCAGTAACTTCAGCATTCATGATAAATTCATAATATGAAAAATGATTATTATATAGTGAATATATTTTTCAATCTAGTGTTAATATCTGTAATATGCAATTTATTTGGATTAACTACATATATTAGGAGGAATAAAAATGAACAGAAAAGAACAAATCAAATTATTAGAGTCTGAATGGCAAGACAACCCCCGCTGGAAAGACGTAAAAAGAAGCTATTCAGCTGAAGATGTGGTGAGATTGCGTGGCTCAGTTCAACCAGAATATACCTATGCACGCCAAGGCGCTGAAAAACTATGGCGCCTAATTAATGGTTCATCAAACAAAGGCTACGTAAATTGTATGGGCGCTATCACAGCTGGCCAAGCGATGCAGCAAGCAAAAGCCGGGATTGAAGCGATATATCTCTCTGGCTGGCAGGTAGCAGCAGACGGCAATACCTCTGAAACGATGTATCCTGACCAGTCACTATACGCGTACGACTCAGTCCCGACTATGGTGCGCAGAATCAACAATACATTTAAAAGGGCTGATGAAATCCAATGGTCTCGAGGCATAGAAAATGACGACAAAGATTTTATAGATTATTTTCTTCCAATCGTTGCTGACGCCGAAGCCGGATTTGGTGGAGTCTTAAATTCATTCGAACTAATGAAAAATATGATTGTCAATGGCGCTGCAGGTGCTCACTTCGAAGACCAATTGGCAGCGGTAAAAAAGTGCGGCCATATGGGAGGCAAGGTATTAGTACCAACACAAGAGGCTGTTCAAAAACTTATTTCTGCTCGTCTGGCTGCAGATGTAATGGACGTCCCTACAGTGTTATTGGCAAGAACAGATGCTGAAGCAGCAAACCTTCTGACTTCTGACGTGGATTCATATGACGCTCCGTTTGTAACCGGTGAGAGGACATCAGAAGGTTTTTTTGTGGTAAAGAATGGCCTAGAACAGTCAATATCTCGTGGTTTGGCTTATGCTCCATATGCAGATTTAGTTTGGTGTGAAACTGGCAAACCTGATTTAGGTTTTGCCCGTGAATTTGCTGAGGCGATATTAAAAGAGAATCCTAGTCAATTATTGGCATACAACTGCTCACCTTCATTCAACTGGAAGAAAAATCTGACTGACAGCGAAATCAGCACATTTCAAGAAAAAATTGCCGATATGGGCTATAAGTACCAATTTATCACTTTAGCCGGTATCCATAATATGTGGTATAACATGTTTGATTTGGCGTATGACTATGCCAAAGGCGAGGGAATGAAGCACTATGTGAGTAAAGTTCAGGAGCCTGAATTTGCCGCCTCCAAGAAGGGCTATACTTTTGCTTCGCATCAACAAGAAGTTGGCGCGGGATATTTTGATGATGTAACTACAGTCATACAGGGTGGCAAATCATCTGTCACCGCACTGTCTGGATCAACCGAGGAAGAGCAATTCTGATTGATAGAAGCCCAAGATCAATTTAATCTTACAAATTATGACTATTTTTCATTAATTATTTTGATTATGCCAAACAAGAACTTAGATTCAATCGCATTCGTTATTGCCAAAAAGATCTTGGGTGGATTCGATCAGCACTATCTAAACATGCATAAAGCATCGATTGAGGCAAAACGATGCTTTGAAAAAATGGAATGGGAAAAAATAGAAAGTGATTCAAAACTAAGAATACACTTCTATGACAAGCAAGTTAGAAGGTTTTGTAAAATTCTAAAAAATGAGTTAATTAAAGAATTTAATGACGGGAAAGTAGATTCAATAGACGAAACGGCGAGTTTAGGGAAATTCAACTCCAAGTTTTGGAAAAGCACTAAGCTGCGCTATGTAGAGCAAATAACGGGTCATAATCAACCCGAGCTAGCTGAAACTTTCTACAACTCAGTTTTTTGTCGGCTGTATGCTAGACGATTCTACAACAACCAATATATCTTTACGAAGCCATGTGTTTCGCTCAATTATATAGATATGGATGATCCGGTGATTGAGAGTTTTTTTATTGAACCTGGTAAGTTAAAAAAAACCTTTGTCCAAATTCTAAAAAGTTTTTCATTTAACTGTAATTTTGGAAACCTCAAGCGTGATGCGAGCCGTCTGGAAGAGCAATTTTATCAACAGGTTGGCAGGTTAACTAATGATGTCTTTGAAATTCAAGTCATTAACACACCCTTTATTAGAGGAAAAGGCGCCTATATTGTCGGTCAAATCGTCTCACAAATTGATGCTGACCAGCCCATACTAATAGCGCTCCTTAATGATCAGAAAAATAAACTCTATGTAGACACGTTACTTACTGATGTAAACAGCATTTCAGTGATTTTTGATTTCTCCAGATCATACTTCTTTATCACCACAAACTACCCTTCTGCCATTGTCGAATATTTAAAAGATTTGCTTCCTAGTAAAACTAGGGCTGTCTTATACAGCTCCTTGGGGTTCCATAAACATGGAAAAACTTTGCTATATAGGCATTTTTTAAAATACTCCAACATAACCAATGAAAAATTGTCAATTGCCCCAGGCATTAAGGGATTGGTTATGTCCGTTTTTACCTTTCCTATGTTTCCATACGTCTTTAAGGTAATAAATGACCATTTTGTGCCGCCCAAAATGGGTACTAAAGAAATGGTTAAGGAGAAATACTTCTTTGTGAAAAATCATATTAGAGTGGGCAGACTTGCTGATACTTGGGAATTTTCTAATGTAGCATTCCCGATAAAAGATATTGATGAAAAGTTGTTGCAAGAATTAGAGAGCAAGACTGCATCTAATGTTGAAATAGAAGGAGACCTGCTAATCATCAAGCATATGTACATTGAAAACAAAATGACTCCACTTAATCTCTATCTAGAAGTAGCCACTAAAGAGCAGCAGCAGCACATTATTAATGATTACGGTAGAGCTATAGACGAACTGATTAATGCAGACATCTTTCCAGGGGATATGTTGACAAAAAATTTTGGTGTTACCCGTCAAAACCGCGTTGTTTTTTATGACTACGACGAGATAACTCGCATGAGCAAACCGGTTTTCAAGAAAATTCCAGAGCCTCAAACGCATGAGGAAGAGATGGCTTCTGAGCCATGGTATTACGTAGCTCCAGATGATGTTTTTCCAGAAGAATTTAAATACTTTATGTTGCCAAATAAACATATGAAAGATACCTTCAATGAAAACTATCAAAAGCTTTTGGATGCAGACTACTGGATGTCTATTCAAGAAAAGATTAATAAAGGTGGCGTGATGGATTATTTTCCTTATGGCTTAGAAAGAAGAATGGCCACAATCTATGGAGATTAAGATGAACTATAAAACTTGCGATATATCGGATCAATTTCATCCACAGGTTCAGTATTTAGAGCCAAAATATCTTTCCTATGGTGCAAAAGAAAACTTTTCAGGAAAAATTGTTACAGTTAAGTGTTTTGAGGATAACTCGTTAGTTCGTGAAGCTTTAAGCTTGAGTGGAAGAAATTCAGTTTTAGTGGTCGATGCCGGCGCCTCTATGAATTGTGCTATGTTGGGAGACCGGCTTGCCTCGATGGCAATAAGCAATCAGTGGGAAGGCATTTTAATCAACGGATTGATTAGAGATTCCGAGCAAATAAATCAGATGGAGATTGGTGTTCGCGCACTAGGCGTTCATCCACTTAAAAGCGTCAAAAGAGGTATCGGTGAAACTAACTTAGTGCTGAACTTTTCCGGAGTAAACTTTATCCCAGATGAGTACCTATATGCGGACGAAGACGGAGTTGTTATCGTTAAAGAAAGGGTGGAATTATGAAAAGGATTAATCGCATCGTTGAAAACTTGAATATTGATCATAATTTTTATGATTTTATTGATAAAGAGGTATGTAATGGTTTGGAAGTTACATGCCAAGATTTCTTTAGTTCACTATCGGAAATCTTGCATGAGCTAGAAAAAGAGAATCTTGAGCTACTAAACAAGAGAGATTTATTGCAAGCCAAAATTGATAGTTGGTTTCGCCAAAATGGCAATAATACAGATCCGATTACCTACAAAAATTTTCTCAAGGATATTGGCTATATTGTTCCTGAAGTGACTGACTTTTCAATTGAAGTCGATAATGTTGATGATGAAATCGCAAAAATTGCAGGTCCACAATTAGTTGTTCCAGTAACGAGTGAGAGATTTGTTCTTAACGCCATTAATGCGCGCTGGGGCAGCTTGTTTGATTGTCTCTATGGCACTAATGTAATACCCAATCGAGGGAGTATGGCAACTTCATTTGTCCATAATCTACATCGTGTTAACAAAACAGCTGAACTTGCTTGTGATTTTTTGGACAAGGTTGCGCCATTAAAAGGAGCTTCGTACAGGCAGATTATTAGGCGAGTCCAATACACTGGAGCGTTAATTTTTAAATTGAATAATGGCGAAACAGCCACTCTAGTTAACCCTGAGCAATTTATCGGTATCGGTGAATCAGGAAATGTGCTACTGGAAAATAATAATCTCCATATTGAAATAGTCGGAGATCAAAAAAGTAGTTATCATAAAAGCGGTATTTTTGACGTTATTTTAGAGTCTGCTGTCACTACAATTGTTGATTTTGAAGACTCAGTTGCAACCGTAAGCGTTGCCGAAAAAATTCAAGCCTATCGTAACTATCTAAAGTTAATGAAAAAAGAGCTAAGCGCTACCTTTACAAAAGATGGTGAAACAGTTTCTCGAGTATTAAATCCTGACAAAAAATACCAAGACATTAATGGTGATAGTTTTGTTTTGTCTGCTGCCAGTTTAATTTTAGCTCGAAATGTTGGTATCCATATGATGACAGAATTAGTTACAAATTCTGACGGTAAAGAAATACCTGAGGGAATCTTAGATGCTATGGTTACATCACTGATTGCTTTGCATGACATTAAAACTAAATTCAACTCAAAAAAAGGCAGCATCTACATTGTTAAACCGAAACTTCATGGTCCTGAAGAGGTCTCATTTACGGTCAAACTATTTTCGTTAATAGAAAAGGCACTTAAATTAAAAGAGAACACTATAAAGATTGGAGTAATGGATGAAGAGAGACGCACAAGCGTAAATCTAAAGGCCTGTATAGAGGCAGCAAAAAAAAGAATTATCTTTATCAATACCGGATTCCTTGATAGAACCGGCGACGAAATACACACATCAATGTTGGCTGGAGCTATGAGACCTAAAAACCTTATCAAGGAAGAGAGCTGGTACGATGCCTACGAAAAAAATAATGTCAACATTGCATTGAAGTGTGATTTTTTTAAGAAAGCCCAAATAGGTAAAGGGATGTGGCCTCAACCTGACAAGATGAGAGAAATGCTAGACACCAAGATGGATCATTTAGAGGCAGGAGCTAGCTGTTCCTGGGTCCCCTCCCCTACTGCTGCAACTTTGCATTCAACGCACTACCATCTTTTTAACGTTTTCGAGTGTCAAGAAAATCTTCTATCAAACAAGCTTGTAACAAATCAAGATGACTTATTAAAGTTACCGCTATTAAAGTCAACTGAAAAACTTTCAGAAGAAGAAATTATTAATGAGATCAATAACAATGCACAAGGAATTTTAGGTTATGTTGTTAGATGGATTAATCATGGCGTAGGATGCTCCAAAGTACAAGATATTAATCATATCGGGTTGATGGAGGATCGAGCAACCCTGAGAATATCTTCGCAGCATTTGGCAAACTGGCTGCATCATAAAGTTTGCTCCTCTGAACAAGTAAACCAGGCATTTCGCGATATGGCTTTGATTGTCGATCAGCAAAACGCAAGAGATCCGCATTATATAAATATGGCGCCAGACTATAACGGTCTAGCCTTCCAGGCATCCTTGGCGCTAGTTTTTGAAGGGAAAGAACAACCAAACGGCTATACTGAAGATGTATTAGTTCGTTTTAGACGTAAATTCCTAAAATTAGACTAACTTATTAAGTCTCTATAGGCAGGAATTATTGTAAACCCGCCTATAGTTCGGTTTGCTTGTTTTTATCTGTGTAGGGGGTTGTAGCCATAATCCTTGTATTTGTCTAAAAATCGCACAGGTTTACTTAAGGCATCCTTTCTGAAGGGGTCGCCTAACTCTCTTGTACACATAATTTCAATGATGGTGGTTTTTTTATCGTTCATCTGCATATCAATAGCTTTTTTTAGTGCAGGACCAACATCTTCGAGTTTGTCTACCATAATACCTTCAGCACCCATAGAGTTAGCGATCTTCACGAAGTCTTGATCGGTAAGCTCGGCAGCAACAAAACGTCTATCATAAAAATCAACCTGATTTTTCTTTTCCGCCCCCCAGTGGCAATTATGGAAAACAACAGCCGTTACAGGGATGTCGTGACGAACGCAAGTCATAGTCTCTACCATGCTCATAGCCCATGCGCCATCACCAGCATAAGAGATTGCAGGCCTATGTGGTGCTGCGGCCTTAGCCCCAATGATTGTAGGGAAGGCATAGCCACAATTACCCCAACTCATAGCAGCAAAGAAGCTGCGAGGTTTTTCAAAACGTAAATAACTATTTGCTACAGAGTTAATGTTACCAATATCAGTTGAAACCATCACATCTTCAGGCATTGCTTTTTCTAACTCTCTAAGTACTTGTCGTGGATGCAACCAGCCCTCTTCCGCGTCTTTAATCATATCCATGCTATACGGGTCTGTTTCATGGATCCATTCGTCAAGTTCCTTTTCCCAATCTGATTTTTCTGCGGCAATTTTATTAGCTCTCTCAGTTTTAGATGAATCGCAAGCTAAACTTGCATTTGATAGTTTTGAAGTTAGAGCTTCAGCAACAGCTTTTGCATCTCCACATATACCTACAGTAATAGGTTTAACTAAGCCCAACATTTTGTGATCAGCATCTATTTGGATAATTTTAGCTTCCTTTGGCCAATAATCCATATTGTGTTGAGGTAGCGTACCAAATGGCCCTAGACGTGTACCAAGTGCTATAACCACGTCTGCCTGTGAGATTAACTTCATTGCCGCCTTTGAGCCTTGATAGCCTAATGGGCCACACCATAATTCATGACTGGCAGGAAATGAGTCGTTATGGAGATAACTATTTACTACCGGAGCTCCTAAACGTTCAGCTAAAGCCTTGCATTCCTCAACAGCGCCAGCCATAACTACACCGCCACCCGAAACAATAACTGGGAATTTAGCTTCGGCAATCAAGTTAGTAGCTTCATTTAAAGTTTCCTCACCACCAGTTCCACGGTCGATTCGTCGTGGCTCTGGAATAGTAAATTCACCATCCGCATAAAAATAGTCTCGAGGGATATTCAGTTGCGCTGGCGCCATTTCACTCATAGCTCTATCGAAGCAACGTCCAGTAAATTCTGCCATCCTCATTGGGTTGACTACATGACCTTGGTACTTTGTAAATTCTTGAAACATTGGCAGCTGATTAGTCTCTTGAAAGCCTCCAAGACCAATACCACCAGTTCCTGCCTCAGGAGTAATAATAACTACCGGACTATGTGCCCAGTAAGCTGCAGCAATAGCAGTGACGCAATTAGAAATTCCGGGACCATTCTGTCCTATACAAACTCCATGTCTTCCACTCACGCGTGAATATCCGTCAGCCATATGTGCTGCGCCTTGTTCATGGACAACAGGAATTAAGCGAATACCGGCAGGTTCAAATATGTCCATGGCATCCATAAAGGCTGAACCCATAATTCCAAATATATCCTTAACGCCATTTGCAGCCATTGTTTCAACAAAGGCCTCGCTTGCGGTCATTCTTGCCATTATTTTTCTCCTATTAACATTTAATTATTCAAAGCATCCAGTGCAGAAACATACTCGTAGCCCAAATCCTGTGCCACCTCAAGGCATGTAATTTTGCCAGAGTGCACGTTCAGGCCTGCTCTCAGGTGCTCATCATCCAAAAGCGCTTGAGTGACGCCTTTGTTGGCAATGTCAAGGGCAAAGGGCAGGGTCACATTATTAAGTGCGTAGGTTGATGTTTTCGGAACACCGCCTGGCATATTCGCGACACAGTAATGGACAACATCGTCAACTATGTAAGTTGGCTCTGCATGCGTTGTCGCTTTCGAAGTTTCGAAGCAGCCACCTTGATCGATAGCAACATCGACAACTACCGAACCTGGCTTCATTGCCTTAATCATCTCTCTAGTCACAAGCTTTGGTGCTTCCGCTCCAGGAATCAGCACGCCACCTATCACCAGGTCAGCTTCCAAGACATGCTCCTCGACAGAGCTTTGGGTTGAGAAAACAGTATTCGTGCTACGGCCGAATTGCTGCCAATGTTTTTCTAAAATATCAGGGTTATTGTCAAGCACCCAAACGTCAGCCCCCATTCCAACGGCCATATGCGCAGAATGAGCTCCGACAACTCCGCCACCTAGAATAACGACCTTCAATGGATCGACCCCTGGAACTCCTCCGAGCAATGCGCCCATGCCGCCATTGGGATGCTCTAAGAAGTGTGCACCCGCTTGGATTGCCATTCTACCAGCCACTTTAGACATCGGAGCCAACAGGGGCAAGCCACCGCGTGGAGAGGTAACCGTTTCATAAGCAATGCATATGGCGCCACTTTCAACCAGGCCTTTTGTTTGCTCAGGATCGGGAGCAAGGTGGAGGTAGGTATAAAGGATTTGCCCTTCTTTGAGCATAGCGATCTCGCTGGCTTGAGGCTCTTTGACTTTGACTATCATTTCAGCGGCCTCGAAGATTCCTGTAGCTGTGGAAATGATCTCAGCGCCACAGGCAGTGTATTCATCATCACTTGCGCCGATGCCTGCACCGGCATTCGTCTGAACCAATACCTTATGGCCGTTGCTAACGAATTCTTTGACACTTCTTGGTGTCAGTCCAACCCTGTATTCATGGTTCTTGATTTCTTTAGGTACTCCAATTATCATCTTAATTTTCCTCAATATATTTTAAATAAAAAAACTATAATCCATCATACTTGCATAAGAATCAACTTAAGTTTAATTAAATTGTCACAAAATTGATTCTTTAATTCATCTGAATTCAGGAGTAATTTCCTTTAATTCGTCTGAATTCCAGAATAAAAAACACGGCACTAATATTTCGCTTGGACACTAATGTTGATTAATTTGTTTCGTTTGCTTCAATGGCGTTATCAACAGCCTCGACTATTAGATCTATTTCATTTTTCGTGCAAATGAAAGCGGGGCTAAACAACAACACATTATTGTTGGTTTCAAAACATCTATTAGTTCTTCCAATCATTACTTTGTTTTTTAAGCAATGGCCAGCAATAGACATTGCAACAGTTTCATCTACTGGCTCTCTAGTTTGCCTATCTTTAACAAGCTCTAAGCCACAAAACAAGCCCTTTCCGCGAACCTCACCGATGACTTGGTGTTTTTCCTCAAGTTCATGCAATTTGCCTTTCAAATAATCGCCAACATTATTTATATTTTCAAGCAGATTTTCCTTTTTGATGATATTTAAAGTTTCTAGGGCAGCTGCAGGGCCTGCCGTACATCCACCGAATGTAGATATGTCTCTGAAATAACTATCAGGATTAGCTGGCTCTTCTTTAAACATTTCAAAAACTCTTTCAGTGGTAACCGTCACTGATATCGCAGCATAACCGGCCGCTAAGCCTTTGGCTGTAGTTACTATGTCGGGCTGCACGTCATAATTTTGATAACCGAACCATTTTCCTGTCCTTCCAAGCCCACAAACTACTTCGTCAATATGAAGCAAGACATCATACTTCTTGCATATAGATTCAATAATCGGAAAATATTCCGGCACCGGTGGAATTACTCCGCCGCCAGCGGTAATAGACTCCAATACAACCGATCCAACAGTGTCAGGATTTTCTCTTTTTATAATATCTTCTAGGGCATGTGCACACTCGATATTGCATTCACCATATTTATTGCCAAATGGGCAGCGATAGCAACAGCAATTCGGCATTTCGATAAAACCAGGCGCAAATGGACCATACTGTTTTGTCCTTTGAATCTGACCAGAAGAGCTCATAGCGCCAATCGTAGTACCATGATAATCACGGTCGCGATAAATAATTTTATGTTTTTTCCCTTTGTTATGAAAATGAGCAAGTTGTCGAACTATTTTGTAGCCTTTTTCATTCGCTTCAGATCCTGAATTTGAATAATAAACACGATCAAAACCAGGCATGATTGAAGTCAATTCATGGGCATATTGTGCGGCTGGTTCATTACCAAGAACACCAGCAAAGTAAGGAATTTTTGATAACTGATTGCTGATAGCCTCCACCATATCATCCCTTCCAAATCCGAGATTAACCGTCCATACCCCGCCAGAGGTTGCATCTAGATATTCATCACCCTTGGTATCAGTGACATACATTCCTTTTCCTTTTGAAACCACAAGTGGATCGCTAGATTCAAAAACTTTATGTTGTGTTAAATGATGCCAAACATGTTCTTTATCATTTTGTATAATTACGTTCTCGGACATAACACCCTCGTGATTTATTACTATTAACTAGAATTGTAGAATATAACTGAGTTTTTGAAACTGATTTTATAGAACCAGTAAACTGAAAATTAATATGCCAGAATTATGAATAATATGTGGAATCAGTTTTTTTCATTGAGGCATGACAAACCTCGCACACTTCAGTTACAAATTCGTCAACAACTGATTGACGCTATAACAGAGGGTTTAATTAGACCTGATGAGTCTCTACCATCATCAAGAATCTTAGCAAAGGAATTAAATGTGGCAAGAAATACCATTATTGCCGCCTATAAAGAACTAGAGTTTGATGGCTACATTACAGCCAAAGAAAGGCGAGGTTATTTTGTCAACAAAAAGCTATACGATAACTATTCAAAAACTAACAAGAATGACTTTTCAAATTCAAATTCACCACAATGGATTGACCAATTAATTACAAAAAAACCCTCCACCAAGATCAACATAATGAAATCTGAAGATTGGCAAAGATTGCCTTATTCATTTACCGTTGGTCAATTAGATCAAACCCTTATCCCTTTTTATGAATGGCGCGAAGTTGTTAGGCATTCCTCGACCGTACCAGAGATAAAAAAATGGAACATTGATCATGTTGATAGTGATGACCCGTCTTTAATAAAGCAGATCCAATCTAAAGTACTGCCTAAACGTGGCATATGGGCAAACAAAGATCAGATATTAATTACATCTGGAAGTCAAAACGCTATATACATTCTCTCAAGTCTCTTGGTTAAAGAAAAGACAGTTGTTGGGATTGAGAATCCGGGCTATCCAGATGTCAGAAATCTATTAAGTTTTAAAACAGAAAAAATTGCCCCCATCCCTGTTGATGATGAAGGTTTAGTGGTTGATGCTGTTAATTCAAATTTTGACCTTATATACACTACACCGAGTCACCAATACCCTACCGGCGTCACTATGAGCATGGAAAGAAGAAAACAATTACTTAAGTATGCCCAGGAAAACAATACCATTATTATTGAAGATGACTATGAAGCCGAAATAAACTTTCAAAAAAAACCAAACCCTTCATTAAAAAGTCTAGATAAGCACAACAATGTTATTTATGTTGGAAGCTTTTCAAAAGCTTTTGCGCCAGGGCTACGTTTAGGCTACATGGTCGCTCCTGAGAGCTTCATTAAAGAAGCTAGAGCACTCCGAAGACTGATGCTAAGACATATTCCTGCCAACAATCAACACTCGGTAGCCTTATTTATCGGACTTGGCCATTATCACAATATGTTCAATAAAATTCAAAGAATCAATAAAGAAAGATGGAAATTGATTAACGAAAAGATTAAGCAAGAACCTTTATTATCATGCACACCAACAGTTGGCGGATCAACATTTTGGATAAAAATACCCGAATCTGTTAACAGCGCTATGCTTTGCAATGAAATACTCGAAAAAGGCGTGGTTCTCAGACCCGGTGACGCATCATTCTTTGATGAAGATTGTCCAAAAAATTATCTACATCTAGGTTATTCTGCAATAGACACTAATAAAATCAATATCGGCATGAATATAATTATTAAGCAGATAAAAAAAATGGCAACTTAGCTTCTAATTTTTTTGTTTAAAGGGTCATACATTGGCTTCAAAGAAACACTAGCTTTTTCTATCACTCCTTCAACCTCTATGGTGTATTCAGCATTCAAGATATCTTCGTCGGTTTCATTGGGAAGGCAGTCAATATAGCCAAGACCAACGGCTCCACCTAATGTATGTCCATATGCTCCACTGCTTAAGTAGCCAATTATCTCGCCATTTTTTAGAATAGGTTCGTTATGATAGAGCATAACATCGGGATTAGTTAATAGGAATTGTACTACTCTCTTTTCACAACCGGAAGATTGTCTATTCTTTACAGCATCGTAACCAATAAATCTTCCATATTTAGAAGGATTTTTGTCGAGCTTAACGACAAATCCAAGACCCGCATCGAGTACGTGATCTTCATCAGTAATGTCGTGGCCAAAATGCCTATAGGCCTTTTCAATACGGCAACTATCTACTGCATGCATACCGCAAAGCTTCAAAGAGAATTGTTCTCCAGTTGATTCAATTAATTCAGCAATATAGTTAGAAAATTCAATCGGAAAATATAACTCCCAACCCAACTCGCCGACATAGGTGATACGATGTGCTCGAACCGTAGCCATGCCAATTTCTAGATCACAGACACTAGCAAAAGGGAGATTTTCATTGCTTAAATCGGTGTCCGTTAAGGATTGCAAAAGTTCCCGTGAATTGGGACCCATAATTGCTATACAGCCTTCTGCGCTAGTAGAGTTAAATAATGAGCAGCGTGCATCTTTAGGTATGTTATTTTTTAGCCAATTCATATCACGGTTGGCACAGAGCGTACCACTTACAACAAGATAATCATCAACATCTAGGCGTGTAATTGTGACGTCAGCCTCGATACCGCCTTTTTCATTCAACCATTGTGTATAGACAATTCTTCCAGTTTTAACATCAACATCGTTTGCGCAAATAAATTGCAGATAATCCATTGCATCAGAGCCTTTAACCCTGATTTTGGAATAAGATGACATTTCATACATACCGACAGATTCTCTGATAGCTTGATGCTCTAATTTATGAAAGTCGAACCAATTCTGTTTCCCCCATGAATACTCATATTCAGCCTCTACTTTGCCAACTAAGTGTTTCGGTACAAACCAGTTGGCTCTTTCCCATCCAGCAACCTCGCCAAAACAAGCGCCGCGATCTTTGAAGAATTGATACAGCGGCGTTCGACGGAGCTCTCTAGCAGTGCTATATTGGTGATATGGGAAATGATTTTCGTACAGATAACCTAACGTTTCAGTAACCCTATTTGCTAGATAAGTTTTATTGTTTTGAAATGGCTCATTTCTTCTTATATCAACTTCCCAAAGGTCGCAAGGAGGCTCTCCACCGACAATCCATTCAGCTAAATATTTTCCAGCTCCACCAGCAGCCTGAATGCCAATCGAATTGAAACCCGCTGCAACATAAAAGTTTCTCAATTCAGGCGACTCCCCGATTTGAAAGTTATCATCAGGAGTGAAACTTTCTGGCCCATTAAATAATGTTTCTATGCCCAAATTTTCCATAATTGGTACTCGCTTCATTGCAAGCTCTAGGTACGGCATACAATGCTCAAGATCATCGGGTATTTGATCAAAACTAAAGTCTTCAGGTATTCCATTTTGAGCCCATGGCTTTGCATTTGGCTCGAATAAGCCTACTAGTATTTTTCCTGCGTCTTCTTTATAGTATGCTGATTCATCGGGAACACGAACGACGGGCATATCTCCTAAATTTGGCACAGGTGAGGTGAGAAAATAAAAGTGTTCACATGCATGAAGTGGAACCGAGACTCCGGCCATTTTGCCGATCTCTCTTGCCCACATTCCGCCACAATTTACAACGATTTTGGATTGGATTTCACCATATTCAGTATGAACACCTTTCACAAAGCCATTATCTTTAATGACCCCAGTTACCTTGACATCTTCAAAAATCTTAACGCCATTATTCTTTGCGCCTTTTGCTAATGCCATAGCGACATTAGCAGGGTCAGCTTTGGCATCTTTCGGGATCCATGCGCCACCCACAATATCTTCTAGGTTAAACAAATCAATCTTATCTCTAAGTTCTGATGGGGTTAAAATCTGGACATCTACTCCGTGGACTTTCGCTAAGGAAGCATTTCTTTTAAATTCAGCAAGTCTTTCATGGTTAGTCGCAAGACTAACAGAGCCTGTTCGTCGGTATCCAGTAGACATGCCAGTTTCAGCCTCCAATGTCTCATAAAGATTTCCTGAATATTTAACCATTTGAGTTAAGTTTAAAGACGAGCGCATCTGTCCAACAAGACCAGCTGCATGCCATGTAGTTCCAGAAGTAAGCTTTTTACGTTCTATCAGAACGACATCAGTATAACCAAGTTTGGCGAGATGGTAAGCTACTGAACAGCCAACAACGCCGCCGCCAATAATTACAACTTGTGCTTTTTTAGGCAATATATCAGACATAATTTACGGGAAAAAAATTAGAATTATAAGGTTATTTACCTTTCCATGGTACTAGATAATTTTCTGCAATGCGCATGAGAATATCTATAGAGTACCCTATCACTCCAATCAGAACGATTCCCATAATAACGAGGTCGGTCATTTGAAATTTTGAAGCATTGATTATCATCATACCTGCCCCCTTCTGAGCTGCAACAAGTTCGGCCGCGACAACGGTACCCCAGCAAACCCCCATAGATACACGAGCACCTGTAAATATCTCAGGTAGGCTATTAGGCACAATTACCAGTCTCATGATTTGTCGCTTTGATGCCCCAAGAGAATAGGCAGCATGAATTTTACTGATATTGACCCCAGAAACGCCTGCCCTGGCAGAAATTGTCATAATCCATAATGATGCAAGGAAAAGCAATATAATCTTGCCCTCTTCACCAATCCCAAACCAGATAATTACCAGTGGAATAAGTGCAAGTGGCGGAACTGGGCGCATAAATTCGACGATCGGGTCAAACCAGCCACGAAACCAGCCCGAAAGTCCCATCGCGTAACCAAGCGGAATACCAATAAGGGCGCCCGCCAAAAATCCAACTACTACACGAAGAAGAGACCAGCCAAGGTGCTCTGCCAAGGTAAAAGTTTTATACCCTTCAGAAGCTACCAGAACTAGTCTTGACCAAACAGCTTCAGGTGAAGGTAGCCAGATCGGTTGCATTTGCCAACCTTTTTCTGGAGTAAAGCTCAATGTCCCTTTAGCGGTCATATAGATCCTAGCATCATCTATAAAAACTTCTGAACTAGGGGAAATTTCCTGACCATTGATTTCAGTGATTTTGTAACCATCCTCTTTACTACCAACGTCATTACGTTGCACTTTAATTAACCCGCTACGCCAAGCTACAATGTTGGCAGTATCATTTTTTGCAAATCCTGGGCCTGGATCAATCTTCATTTTCGGTGGTGTTTTGCCAGATTGTATATCGTAAACAGTAACGATAACCTCTGCGCCATCAGTCTCACCCGCTGCATTCATTGCGGTATAGGTAAAAGAAGTTTCACCAATAAATGGACCAGGCGCGTGAAACGGCATCAATTTTGAACCTGTAAACGCCCCCCAAATCATAAAAATAGCCAGAACCGAAATAATTGAGGCGGGCCTGTTAGGTGAAACGGCGCTTTCATCGCCAAATGTTACAGTTTTAAGACTTGTATAGTCCTTCCGAGCAGTCATCATCTTTGTCACTAAATGAACTGCATAAAAAGCGATAATGAAAACAATAATATAGATCAGTAAAATGGCCATCAGTTGTTCTCCACTCTACCCATAATTTCTTCTTCCATCTCCCAAATAATGGAAAGTATCTCATCTCGAGTTTCGATATAACCTTCAGATTTTTTGACTTCTCGAAGATCCATACCGGAACCCATTTCAGCATAAGGAAGTTTGTATTCTTTTAGGATTCTCCCTGGTCTTGGAGCCAACACCAGAAGCCTCTCGCCAAGTAATACCGCTTCCTCAACGGAATGTGTTATCAGCATAATTGTCTTTCCTGTTTCCTTCCAAAGCTTTAACACCAGGCCCTGCATCTTTTCACGAGTTAGTGCATCAAGTGCGCCCAAAGGTTCATCCATCAAAATAACATCCGGATCATTTGCCAGGCAGCGCGCTAAAGCAACACGTTGCTGCATTCCGCCCGAAAGTTCGTAAACCGCTTTGTCTTCAAAATCACTAAGCCCTACTACTTCCAACAGGTGCTGGACTTTTTCATTTTGTTGAGCTTTTGGCATGCCCTTCATTCGTGGTCCAAAGGCTACATTTGAGCGTACATTCATCCATTCAAACAGTGCCCCCTGCTGAAAAACCATACCACGTTCAGCACCTGGACCGAGAACGGTCTGATCGTTGAGGACGACCTGCCCTTCAGTCGGAGCCAAAAAACCTGCAATAATATTTAAGAGTGTGGTTTTACCGCAACCTGATGGCCCAAGTACGGTAATAATTTGTCCCTCTTCGATCTCCAGAGTTATATCTTTTAGCGCTTGAATTGATTTACCATCTTTTAAATCAAAACGCATTGATATGTTTCCAATTGATAATCCTTTCAAATCAATCTCCGGTGTTTTTTTCAGTAAAAAAGGTGGCACACTGAGTGCACCACCTTAAGTCTAACAGATACTTAGATATCAGACATTTATTTAAGTCCGATATTTAGTATTTTATTGGCTTGCTAATGCATTCAAACCATCCGTATTAACTGCACCTGCATATGAGCCACGTGCACTTGGGATTTCACCAGCATTAACAAACACATCAGCTACACCCTTAAGGAAAGTTATTCCTGAACCGCCAAGCCATGCGCTTGATAGTTGGTTACTAACTGATGGGAATACAAATGTCGACATAGTGTCAGCTGATGCAGCTTCGTCCATGCCAGCATCTCTCGCAATATGAGGAAGCATCAGTGAAGTAAACCCACCAGAATTCCACATAGCATTAGCAGCAGCAGTCACTCCCAAGAAGGTAGCTAAAACTTCAGCGTTTTCATTTGCAAATTGCGCTGTTGTTGAAGTTACGTCCCAAACCAGGATACCTAGTGCTGTTTTCTCTGCACCAGTCAAAAGCACATTACCATGCTCTAAGGCACGGCGAAGTGATCCACCCCAGCCACAGAATACATCAACACTACCTTGAGCAAAAGCAGCTGCTCCTTCTGGTGGAGCCATATCAACAACCTGCATTGAACCTACATCAACACCAAAATGACTCATCTGCTTTAAGTAACCGTAGTGAGCTGCAGTACCGATTGGTACAGAAACTTTTAATCCAGCTAACTCAGAAGCATTACTTGCGTCAATTTCAAGAGCTGAAGCAACAACACAGTTATCATTGTCAGCATAGCTAACTGCCACGTCAACAATTTGCAAGTCTTGTCCTGTAGAGGCTGCCACAATAAATGGAGGGACACCTTGACTCACTGAAATATCAATATCTCCAGAAGCCATAGCCGCTGACATTGCAGTACCAGTACCGAAAGCACTCCAGTTTACTGTCATTCCTAAAGCTTCGTCATATGCGCCAATTTGTTTTGCATATTCAAAAGGCATAGGCCACTCTTCAAAGTAAGCAACATTTAACTCATCAAGAGCCATAACATTGATAGTGGCTATTGCGCCTACTATTGTGGCTCCAATTTTTTTATAAATACTTTTCATTTCTTCTCCTTGTAATTTGAAAAAAAACAACATCTATACACCAGTAAATTACTCTAAATTTATGAATAGTTCACCTGAAACGACACATTAATTCGAAATAACTTAATATGCGTGGACTTTGAATATTACCATGAAACAAAGCCTGGTAAGACCAAATTGTCAAAAACAATGTTATTGCAAATCAAAAAAAATAGTTAATTTATTTATAGAGCCAGTTTGAAATTATTTGCTAGACCAGATGATTAATATTATATATTTTCTAATATATCCACTGATTTTTTGATAAACTTCTTTATATCCTCATGTATCCATGAAGGGTATTTTGTTTTATTTACTAAAGGAGAATTATATGAACTATTTGCCAAAGTCATTGGCTATGGGCTTCGTATTGGCGACCTTTGCAGCATCATCGGTGTTTGCAGCGGGAACACACCCGGTAACGGGCGAGGCACTGGCTGATGACCAGACATTTACATATAGCCTGTTAGATGAATTTACTACAGCAGATCCTCAAATGGTTGAAGATGTTTCAGGATCCTATTTTGTTCGTGACCTTTTTGAAGGCTTAATGAACCAGGACGCTGATGGTAATTTAATACCAGGTGTTGCTACCGGCTATACAACCAATGAAGCCAAAGATGTCTATACATTTACGCTTCGTGACAATGCAAGATGGTCTGACGGTAATCAGGTTACCGCTCATGACTTTGTTTATGCATGGCGTCGCCTAGCTGACCCTGCAACTGCTTCACCTTATTCTTGGTTTGCTGACATTATGGCGCTCGAGAATGTTGGTGCAGTTTTGTCAGGTGAATCACCACCAGAAGCTTTAGGAATTAGAGCGCTTGACAATCTTACTCTAGAAGTGCGTTTGACAGCATCGTTGCCGTATTTTGCTGCAATGACAACTCATGCTTCGACATTTCCAAGTCCTCAGTGGACAGTAAAAACCTTTGGTGATGACTGGACTAAGCCAGGAAAAATAGTTGGTAATGGTGCTTATGTTCTGACCGAACATATTCCAAACGAGACTGCGACTCGTGAACGTAACTCATTGTATTGGAACAATGATGCAACTATTATTGATAAAGTTGTAACACTAGTCATTAATGATGAGAATACTGACTTTACCCGTTGGCAAGCTGGAGAGACAGACAAGGGTGCAGTTCCATCAGGTCAGTATCCGCGATTAAAGGCTGAATATCCTGATGAGGCTATTTCATTCCCTAGGTTGTGTACTTACTATTACACATTTAATTTATCACCTAGTGGACAAGAGGCCTTGCAAGATGTCCGTGTACGTCAGGCGTTGTCTTATGCACTTGACCGCTCAGTTGTTACTGACAAGGTTCTTCAGGGTGGACAGATCCAAGCATTCACCTTTACCCCTGGCGCTACTGCTGGATTCGAAGTACCTGCAGTTGCATTCGGGCAAATGACTCAGGATGAGCGTAATGCTAAAGCTAAAGAGTTGATGGCAGAAGCTGGTTACGGTCCAGATAATCCTCTAAGTGTTGAGGTTATGTATAACACTTCTGAAGGTCACAAGAAGATTGCAATCGCAGTCCAACAGATGTGGAAAGAGACACTTGGTGTAGAGGCTACATTAGCTAACCAGGAGTGGAAAACATTCCTCAAAACTCGTGGCGGTCAAAACTTTGACATAGCTCGAGGTGGCTGGTGTGGTGACTATAACGAAGCATCGACATTCCTAGATCTGCTGACAACACCTTCAGGTTACAATGATGGTAAGTTCAGCAACGCTGAAGTTGATGAGTTGATGTCGTCTGCTAGGACTATGTCTGATGCAACAGACAATTACACACGTGTAGAAGAGATTCTGGCAAACGAAATGCCTGTGATCCCTGTATATCATTATACGGGTGTGTTTATGCTTAGAAATAATCTTAAAGGCTGGCCTTTCAACAACGTTGAGCAGAACGTTTACTCGCGTGATTTATATAAAGTTGCAGACTAGCAGCTTGTAGTTAATGAAAGCACCGCACATTATGTGCGGTGCTTTTTTTTGTCCGGTACAATACTCGGAGATATATTTTCATCATCGATTTGGGATATGCTTAACTACATTATTAAAAGAATTGGGATTGCTATTCCGACACTACTAATTCTGATAGTAGTAACCTTTTATTTAATGCATTCCGCTCCAGGTGGACCATTCACTTCAGAAAAACCTCTACCCGCACAAGTGCTTGCCAACATTGAAGCTAAATATGGCCTAGACCAACCTATCTGGCGTCAAATGACAACTTATCTTTGGGGTATATTGACAGAGTTCGATTTCGGACCTTCATATAAATATCATAGCCGCACTGTTAATGAGATTATTGGTCAAGGCTTTCCAATCACCTTAAAGTATGGTTTTTGGTCATTTATCGTGGCTATAGGGGTTGGTATTCCACTCGGAGCAATAGCAGCAATCCGCAAAAATACTTGGATCGACTACTTTGCCGTGGGAATTTCAATTGGCGCGCAGGTATTGCCTAACTTTGTCATGGCACCGCTACTGATTATTGTTTTTACCTTATGGCTTGGATGGTTGCCAGGTGGTGGTTGGCATGGTGGTGATTGGCAATACCTAGTAATGCCAGTTATTGCTCTATCAACTAGCTATATGGCCTCAATTGCGAGAATAACCCGTTCTTCTATGTTGGAAGTTTTGAATGCAAACTATATACGTACAGCTAGAGCAAAAGGATTACCCACCAAAACAATCTTTTTCCGTCATGTATTCAAACCTTCATTGCTACCAGTTATTTCATATCTAGGACCAGCATTTGTCGGTCTTATTACAGGTTCAGTTCTTATCGATATCTTTTTTTCAACGGGTGGTATGGGTTATTTTTTCGTAAATGCTGCATTTAATCGTGATTATGCAGTAATGATGGGGATTACTATTTTGGTAGGCTCTCTGACAATCTTGTTTAGCCTAATTGTTGATCTTCTTTATGCTTGGATAGATCCAAAGATAAGGTACTGAGATTCTTAATATGATTGTAGCAAACAAAAATAAAATTGTTAAATTAGCCGAAAATTTAGCTGCTGACGAGCAAACTTTAGGTCGCTCTTTATGGGCTGATGCTAGAACAAGATTTATGCGCAACAAAGCTGCAATTACAAGTCTTGTTATTTTGGTATTAATTGTCTTGTTCTCTTTTGTAG
>CAJWTP010000018.1 GCA_913047325.1 uncultured Gammaproteobacteria bacterium | reverse complement strand
TTGGTTTTACATTAAATGACCGACTGGTTAGACCAGCAATGGTGATTGTTGTTCAATAAAAAATACTAAAATATCACTAAATAATTACAAAAAAAGACAAATACTTGTAAAAACTACACAAAATAATTGGTTTTTTGCTTAATTTATTGTAGTTTTACATTTTTTTTGTAATTATTTAGTGATATTTTAGTATTTTTTTCAAATAATATTATTTTCTCGTCAAATATTAATAATTTCTGTCAATTGTCAGATGATAATTGTATTTATTTTATTAATCCTATAATCTCATAATCCACACGCTGGTTTCTTGACAGACACCTAGCAATACGTTATATTTCCCTCAAACTCAAGTCGGCAGGCAGTGAGAGAAAATGGTGTGTGCCCGATTAACTAATTTGCCACCTTTAATATAAGGGGAAGTGTTTGTGAGTGGCTTGAGAGATAATAATTTTGAAATTAATGCCATGCGTTTTACGACACATGGAACCGCCTATTTCTGCTCTGATTCTAACCCCAAGACCATGGTTTTTGTGCATGGGGTAGGCATAGTGGGAGCGGTATGGCAGCCTCAACTGAATTATTTTTCTAACACCTATCAAACCGTAACTTATGACCTTCTTGGCCATGGTAAAAGCCCCATGCCTCAGGAAGAGGTCACGCTTGACGATTATGTTGAGCAACTCAACGATCTGGTTGAATTTCTTGAAGTTTCTTCGTTTTCCCTAGTTGGTCATTCAATGGGCGCAATAATTAGTATAGCGTTTGCTCTCAAATACCCAAACAAAGTTGAAGCATTAGTGCCGATGAATATTGTATTTAATAGAACCGATAAAGCGCAGTTAGAAGTGTTAGAGCGGGCCAATCAAGTTTTAAATGACAATAAAATACTTAATGTCCAACAAACATTAGATCGCTGGTTCCGTCATAATAACAATAAGAAATCGGAAAAGATTGCCAAAGTTAAAAAATGGTTAGAGCAGTCTTCCCCTCGAGGTTATGGATTGACTTACCGTCTGTTCGCGCTTTCTGATAAAGTTTTTTTAAATAAGCTCTCGAACTTGTGCTGCCCTGTTCTATACTTAACAGGTGATGATGACCCCAACTCTACGCCCGAAATGTCACGAAAGATGGCTAAACTGACTCCTCTAGGTGAATTCGTTTCTGTTGAAGGCGAGGCGCATATGTTGCCCTATATTGCGGCAAACAAAGCAAACCCGATTATTGAAAACTATCTAAAAAATGCCAAATAGAAATAAAGATGGCAAATAATGACTTCATGCAAGATTTTCGTAATGCACTTGGCACATTTCCAACCGGCGTAACAATCGTTACAACACTTGATAAGGACAATAAACCGATAGGCTTTACCGCCAACTCTTTCACTTCTGTATCGCTTAAACCACAATTAATATTAATATGCATTGATAAGGCGTCTTTCAATCTAGGATCTTTCTCAAAAGGTGAAAGTTTTGCTGTCAATGTGCTCTCGGAAAGCCAGGACCAAATATCTACTACCTTTGCCCGCCCTGTTTCTGATCGCTTTGAACTAATTGACTGGGAATCTAGAGTCACTGGCAGCCCCATTATTAAAGGTTCAGCTGCATGGTTTGACTGTTCAAAAGATAACTTTATAGATGGTGGTGACCATTTTATTCTTGTTGGCCGTGTACTTGCATTTGATAGCACAACAAAAACCCCGCTGGTTTACCTGCGAGGTAATTATGTAAACCTCAATCTAGAGCAAAAAATGTTATTAGCAATGGAGGATGAAACTACAAAAGTGGTCGTTGGGGCACTAATTGAATGCCGGAAAAAGATATTCTTAATTGAGGATGGGTCGACCGATGTCCTTCACTTTCCTGCAGCCTCGAGGCTGGGAACATTTGATGATGAGATGAGTTTGCTTGGTAGACTTAAAAAAATGAATATCTTGGCTGCCGAGCACTATCTATTCTCAGTATTTGAGAGTAGCGATAACAAAACGAGCCTTATATACTACCGCGCACAGATTGATGAAGAGATTCTTTCTGATAAAGGCCAATTTTATGATTTTAATAAAATTCCGTTTGAGCGCCTTGAAGATGAAGCGAGTAGAATAATGCTTAGACGCTATATTGAAGAAAGAGAGTTAAATGCTTTTGGTATTTTTGTAGGCAAAGAGGTTGATGGCAAGGTAGAAGCAATCACAAAAACTAACGCTAAACTATAGGAAAACAATATGGAATTTTCTTTTTTTATGCATATGGAACGATTCGACGAAGGCCAATCTCAAAAGCGCCTTTACGAAGAATATGTCGAACTCTGCGAAATGGCAGATAACGGCGGCTTTAAAACTATATGGACTGGAGAGCACCATGGCATGAACTTTACCATTGCCCCAAACCCTTTTATAACCCTTGCTGACTTAGCCAGAAGAACAAAAAATGTTAAACTAGGCACAGCAACCATAGTCGCACCATTTTGGCATCCAATCAAGCTAGCGGAAGAGGCAGCAATGACTGATATTATTAGTGATGGCCGCCTGCAACTTGGAATTGCACGTGGCGCATATTCATTCGAATATGACCGTCTTGCAGATGGCATTGATGCTTTTTCGGCGGGCGGAGCAATGAGGGAAATCGTGCCGGCAATAAAGGCATTATGGCGAGGTGACTACGAAGGGAAAGGTGGGCACTGGTCCTTTCCTAAAACCACCAGCTCTCCCAAACCATATCAAGATCCGCACCCTCCAATCTGGATAGCGGCAAGACATCAAGACTCACATAACTTTGCCTTAGAACATGGCTGCAATGTCCAGGTGACACCGCTTTGGTTAGGTGATGACGAGGTAATATCATTGATGGAACGCTTTAATAACGCCTGTGCATCATACAAAGAGACGCCTAGACCAAAGATTATGGTTTTGCGTCACACGTTTGTTGGTGAAACCGAAGAAGAAATCGTCCAAGCAGCAAAAGACATTTCACGCTTTTATTGCTACTTCGGCGCCTGGTATAAAAATGAACGTCCAATTGAACAAGGTTTAATCAAAAAACTAAGCGAAGAAGAAATGATGGAAATTGAGATGTACTCACCAGAAAATATGCGCAAAAATAGCATTATTGGAACCTCAGAAAACGTAATTGAACGTATCAAGCTTTGCGAAGAACTAGGCTATGACGAATACAGCTTTTGGGCGGATAATAGTATGAGCTTCGAAAACAAGAAAAAATCACTACAACTATTTATCGACAAAGTTATACCTGCATTTACATAAAATAAGAAATTTATATGAAACAATATAAACACTACATCAATGGTAAGTTCAGGGGTGGATCAAACCACTTTGAAACCATTAATCCGGCAAATGGAAAGCCTTGGGCGGTATTCCCAGCAGCAAATGAAGAAGAGTCAAATTTTGCTATTGAATCTGCACACGAGGCTCTCTATAGAGGGCCATGGTCAAACTACACACCAACCCAAAGAGGAAAAATAATACATAAACTGGGCGACCTAATTAGTCAACATGCTGATGAAATTGGAGATCTAGAGTCAACAGATAGTGGCAAGCTGGCAATAGAAACCAGAAGTCAGTCAAAGTATGTGGCTGATTATTACTATTATTATGCGGGACTTGCTGACAAAATTCAGGGCGAGGTTATCCCTATTGATAAACCAAATATGCGAGTCTTTACTACTAGAGAACCTATAGGAGTTGTAGTCGCAATTGTTCCATGGAACGCGCAACTTTTTCTCTCTGCAACAAAGATTGCACCAGCGTTAGCAGCTGGCAATACGGTAGTAGTCAAAGCTTCAGAACAAGCCCCAGCAGCACTCTTCAAGTTAGCAGAGTTAGTTGACATGGCAGGGTTTCCGCCCGGAGTTGTCAACATTATCACTGGGTTTGGTGAGCCTTGCGGGCGTGTTATTACTTCGCACCTCAAAGTGGCACGAGTGGCATTCACAGGTGGTGCCGATGTTGCCAAGCAAATAGTAAAAAATACTGCTGAAAACTTTGCTCATGTAAGTCTAGAGCTAGGCGGAAAGTCACCAATGATAATTTTTGATGATTGTGACATGGAAGGTGCAATTAATGGCATTATTGCCGGTAATTTTGGCGCTTCCGGACAAAGCTGTGTCGCGGGTTCGCGAGTCTTTATCCAAAAAAATATCTTTAATAAAGTAGTGAGTGAACTAAAAGAGCGGGCTAAACATATCGTAATAGGCGACCCCTTAGACAAAAAAACCCAAATTGGTCCACTTGCAACGACTGTCCAGGTAGAACGTGCTTACAATGTAATTACTAATTCGGTTAAGCAGGGCGCCAAGCTGATATTCGGTGGTCAAAGTCCAAAACACTTGGATGAAGGGTGGTATTTTGAACCAACCCTGCTGACTTGCCCCCATCAAAATATTGATTCAGTCAAAACCGAGCTTTTTGCGCCCGTAATTAGTGCGATTTCTTTTAACACTGAAGATGATGCAATTCAAATGGCAAATGACTCAGAATTTGGACTCGGTGCTGGAATATTCACTGAAAACCTTGCGAGAGGACATCGAGTGAGTCAAAAAATACATTCTGGTATTGTTTGGATTAACACTTATCGTGCAATATCTCCAATATCACCTTTTGGTGGTTTCAAGCTAAGTGGCGGAAGTCGCGAAGCAGGAATGGATGCTATTCATGAATACACAAGAACAAAAACAACATGGATTAATACCTCTAAAGAGCCAATGGAAAATCCCTTTGTTATTCGCTAAATAACCTTACTATGGAGAAACGTTATGGACAAGAAATTATTTGAGCTAGGCCTTTCTAAGCGCAGATCAACGTTAGGAAGTGATTATGTTAACAAGAACTTAGAGTCTGCTGATGACTTTAATCGCGACTTTCAGGAGCAGATGACTGAGTGGTGCTGGGGATTTGGCTGGGGGGATGCTACAATTGATGAAAAAACTAGGTCAATGATGAATTTAACTATGATTGCTGCTCTCGGCAAAATGGACGAGTGGGAGATTCATTGCAAAGGGGCGCTTAGAAATGGCGTCAGTAAAGAAGAGATTAAGTCTATATTACATGTGATAGCAATCTATTGTGGCGTCCCTCAAGGTGTCGAGTGTTTTAGAATTGCCAGAGATGTACTGGAACGGGCAGGCGAAATATAATTTGGGCAAATGCTGACTGCTTAATAGCGGATATAATCATTTCTGGCAAGGACTAACTCAGTCTTTTCTGCAAGGTATAATTACCCCGACTGATTCCAAGAGGCTTTTTATGAAGCGTTTTTCATCTGTATTATTGCTTTTAATTTGTGGTATTGCCCTAATAGCTAATTACTCTTTAGCGGACTCACAAGAGCCTCTTGAGCAAGGCGCTTTTCCAGCAACCACCTCAAAAAATGAAAGCAGCTTCATTAATGGTTCAAGGCCTTTGCCGGTTGATGAGGCGTTTCAATTAAGTATAACTCCAGTTAATGAAACAACACTGAACGTAAGGTGGTTTATTACTGATGGCTATTATCTCTATAAAGACAAACTCTCGTTTGTATCAGAGGGCGCGATTGTTTCCAATGTAAGCTATCCTAAGTCAACCACAAAAAATGATGATTTTTTTGGACAGGTTGAAGTCTACGAAAAACCAATTGAAGTTCTACTTACCCTTGAAAATATTGAAAAAGAGCTTGTAATCTTGACTATTGGATATCAAGGTTGTTGGACGGGCGGTGTTTGCTACCCACCACAAAAAGTCGAAATTAAAACTTCTTTTGCAAACCCAGCATATAGCACAACTGGTCAATCAGGTTCATTAAGCATTGAAGAGCTAGAAATTAATGAGTTATTCCAACAAGGGGGCTTGGCCCTGTTTTTGGGCGCCCTGTTAGCAGGATTAGCGCTCTCTTGGACGCCTTGCGTGTACCCAATGATACCAATATTGTCAGGCATTATTATTGGCCAAAAACAAATCCCAAGTAAAGCAAGAGCGATTTCCATGTCTTTAACGTTTGTTGTTTCAATGTCGCTTGCTTATGGTTTGATTGGCGCTAGTGCGGGCTATTTTGGAGCTGGTATTAACCTACAATCTATTATGCAAACGCCTTGGGTTTTATTTATATTTAGTTTTATTTTTCTTCTTCTTGCTTTTTCTATGTTTGGTTATTACGACATTCAACTGCCTGCTAAATTACACAATAAGATTAACCAAATAAGCAATCAACAGAAGGGCGGCGTTTTTTTCGGCGTTGCCGTAATGGGGTTCTTGTCTGCTTTAATTGTGGGTCCCTGTGTTACGCCATTTCTTGCGACCGCTCTGAGCTATGTTATTGCAGGAGGTAGTGCAATAAAAGGAGGCATTAGTCTTTTTGCTATGGGATTGGGGATGGGAATACCGATACTCATAGTTTGTGGTTTAGGAGTCAATGCTCTACCAAAGCCGGGGCCATGGATGGAAACAATTAAGCATACCTTTGGTTTTATTATGATTGCAATTGCATTTTATCTACTTGATCGCATATTGCCCTCCCTTGTTTCTCTTATTCTTTGGGCGGGACTATTAACTATAGCCCCGATAGTTTTAGGTGTCTTTCGTCAACTCAGCACTACTAAGCGTTTATGGTTCCTATTTATCAAAACTATTGGCCTGATAGTGTTTGCCTATGGAGTTCTTCTTTGGTTGCTCGTAGCAAAAGGTGGTGGCGACATTCGTGAACACTTGGAGAGTTTAAGTTTTGGCAACTTTGAGCAAACTATTGAGCATGTCCAGTTTCAAACCGTTGAATCGGAACAACAACTCGACCTAGCTGTTGCCAACACGATAAGCAGCAAGCAAACTATAGCCCTTAAGTATTATGCTGACTGGTGCACTTCATGCAAAAAACTTGAAAAAACCGTTTTCTCCGACCCTGAGGTGATTGGACGTTTGAAAAATATGCTTACCCTGCAGATTGATGTCACCTATAATAATGCCGTCACTCAGGCGCTATTAGCAAAATTCGGTGTTGTTGGCCCTCCAGCCCTTTTATTCTTCGATAATGGTAGAGAGCTAAGGTCTTATAGAATTATTGGTGAAAAAGGCTTTAACAAGCTACTGAAAAAAATAGAAGATCTAAAGAAATGATTATCTATTTGTGTTGAACATGTAGTCAATAGTCGTTATATTTAGTCAAATAGGTGATAAAATTCAACTTTTTATGTAGCAAGTGTAGGCAGCTACAATTAAACACACCGAACAACACAAGAGGACGTAATGGATATACGTAAAGTAAAAAAATTAATGGAGTTATTAGAACAGTCCGGAATGGCAGAAATTGAAATCAAAGAGGGCGAAGAATCTGTAAAAATATCACGATTTGGCAGTCCTCCAGCATCCCTAGCTCCACAATTTTTTTCACAAACTCCGGCTACTGTTTCACATAGCACAACCAACACCAAACAAACGACTCCTGGCTCAGGAGAACAATCTACTGATGGCCACCCAATAACATCGCCAATGGTCGGAACCTACTATTCTGCCCCATCGCCAAGCGCGAAACCTTTTGTAAGTATCGGTCAACACGTCAATCAAGGCGACACAGTAGGAATTATAGAAGCAATGAAAATTATGAATCAAATTGAGGCGGATCATTCCGGCACTATTGTTGCCATTCTTGTTACAGATGGTGAAGCCGTCGAGTTTGGACAGACGCTTATTGTAATAAAATGAGCTCAATAAATAAAATACTAATTGCCAATCGTGGTGAAATCGCTCTGCGTGTTTTACGAGCCTGTAAGGAGCTCGGAATACAAACTGTCGCAGTATATTCTACTGCTGATAAAGACCTCAAACATGTTCGCCTTGCTGATGAAGCTGTTTGTATTGGCCCACACCCTTCACTGAACAGCTATTTAAATATACCTGCCATTATTAGTGCAGCTGAAGTGACACACGCTGACGCAATCCATCCCGGCTATGGCTTTCTCTCTGAAAACGCTGACTTTGCTGAACAAGTAGAAGAAAGCGGCTTTATTTTTATTGGTCCAAAAGCGGAAAATATTCGCATAATGGGTAACAAGGTTGCTGCCATAGAGGCGATGCAAAACTCTGGCGTGCCATGTGTTCCAGGGTCTAATGGTGCTCTAGGTGATGACGAAAAAAACAATATTAAGCTTGCTAAATCGATAGGCTTTCCAATTATTATTAAGGCCTCTGGTGGTGGTGGTGGACGCGGCATGCGCGTTGTAGGGTCTGAAAAAGACCTAATCAATGCTATCGAGATCACCAAAACAGAAGCTCTAAGCTTCTTTGGCAACGATGAAGTGTATTTGGAAAAATTTCTAACCACCCCCAGGCATGTTGAAATCCAAGTTCTCGCTGACCAACATGGAAATGCTATACATTTAGGCGAACGAGACTGTTCAATGCAACGTAGACATCAAAAAGTTGTTGAAGAGGCGCCAGCTCCAGGTATAAGTGCAGAGCTTCGGAACAAAATTGGAAGAATCTGCGCGAAGGCCTGCAAACAAATCAATTATTGTGGTGCCGGCACATTCGAGTTTCTTTTTGAAAATGGCGAGTTTTACTTTATTGAGATGAATACCCGGATCCAAGTTGAGCACACTATTACCGAAATGATTACTGGCGTGGATATTGTACAGGAGCAAATTTTAATCGCTGGAGGCGACCCTTTGTCATATAAGCAAAAAGATATACAAATTCATGGGCACGCAATTGAGTGTAGAATCAATGCCGAAGATCCATACAACTTCATGCCTTCTCCGGGGAAAATTACTCAATATCATGCTGCGGGAGGGCCTGGAGTAAGGGTCGACTCACATATCTATAACGGCTACACTGTTCCGTCCTACTATGACTCTTTGGTTGGAAAACTTATTACCTTTGCCGATAGCCGCTCCAAGGCCATCATAAAAATGCAGAATGCATTAAATGAGATGGTTATTGATGGAATTAAAACCAATATACCTCTGCAAAGAGTCATCATGAAAGATGCCACCTATAAAAAGGGCGAGGTAAATATTCACTACCTTGAAAAAATGCTGGGAGAAAATAATTCATGAAAATTAAAGCAGGCATAATTGGCGGATCTGGCTATACTGGGATTGAGGTCTTACGAATATTGCGCCAACATCCAAAAGCTGAAGTTGTTGCCATTTGTTCAAGAAGCCTTCATGGAAAGAAAATTGAGGAAGTATTTCCTAATCTTGCAAGGTTATCAAACCTAACTTTTTCAATGCCCAATATGGAATCTTTGAATGAGTGCGATGTTGTTTTTTTTGCAACTCCTCATGGTGTTGCGATGGAATCTGCCGGAGCATACTTAGAAAAAGGCATAAAGGTTATTGATTTAGGAGCCGACTTTCGTATTCAAAGCCCTTCCATCTGGTCTAAGTGGTACAACATGGAGCACACACAACCCGCCCTGCTTTCTGAAGCTGTCTATGGCCAACCAGAAATACGCAGAGAGACAATTAAGGGCGCCCGACTGATAGCTAACCCTGGTTGTTACCCTACAGCCATACTGTTGGCTTTAAAGCCGCTACTAGAAAATAACTTAATTGATTGTTCTAATATCATTGCTGACTGTAAATCTGGGGCCAGCGGCGCTGGAAGGAGCGCCCACCAAGCGATGCTTCTTTGTGAAGCTTCTGAATCGTTTAAACCTTACGGAGTTAGCGGGCACCGACATTTTCCTGAAATCAAGCAAGAATTAGAGCTTATGTCTAGCAAAGAGGTGGGCTTAACTTTCGTACCACACCTAGTGCCAATGATTCGAGGCATTGAGGCAACACTATATGTTGACCTGCTGGACTCGACCAAAGATGTTAGGCCTTATTTCGAAAAAGCCTATCAAAACGAAGATTTTGTTAAAATACTTCCTGAAGGCTTCTACCCAGAGACACGCTCAGTTAAGTCATCTAATTATTGCCAAATCGCAATACAGTATGTCGAGCACAGCAATAAACTAGTGATTATGTCTGTGATCGACAACTTAGTAAAGGGCGCTGCGGGTCAAGCCATACAGAATATGAACCTAATGTTTGGAATTAAAGAAAACACAGGCCTAACACAGATAGGCTTGTTGCCATAAAAAATGGAAACTGCAGAAATTTTCGAGGAAGCTGATATTGTTTTTAGTAACAGCGCTGCCACTAAGGTTGCGCAGCTAATAAGCGAAGAAAAGAACCCAAAGCTCAGACTGAGAGTCTACATTACTGGTGGCGGGTGCTCAGGGTTTTCATATGGATTTACCTTTGACGAAGCCATAAAAGAAGGCGATAGCGGTGTATACAACAACGGAGTACAGCTTGTGGTGGACCCTATGAGCTATCAGTACCTTGCAGGCTCCACGGTAGACTATCTGGAAGACTTGCAAGGGGCTAGGTTTTTTGTGAGCAATCCAAATGCCAAAACTACTTGTGGCTGCGGTTCGTCTTTTTCGGTTTAGACATTTCATATGCTGAAAAATTGAAAGGTAATGTTGACCAATATCAAGGCTTTATTAACAAATTAAGCGAAAATACAAAATAACAATTTAACTACAATATCACGAATCATCATGAAAGATTATGTACCGGGCCTAGCAGGCGTTCCAGCAACTAAATCAGAAATATCCTCTATCGACGGAGAAAAAGGAATACTTGCCTATAGAGGCTACTCCATACAAGACCTTGTTGAGCATTCCTCATTTGAAGAAACCGCACTCTTGTTGATGCACGGAGAGCTGCCAACTGCTGAAGAGCTAGAGGACTTTAAACATATCTTACAAAAACGAAATGAGGTTAAGCGCAAAATCCGCCGTTTGCTATGGTCGCTTCCACCAAATGGGCATTCAATGGACGTGCTCCAAACTGCAATAGCCTCAATGGCAACTTTCTACCCGGATGCGGGTGCGTCAGAACCAGACTCAGCGTTTACTCAAAACGCGCTCATAAAAATCATCTCAACTATGAGCACCTTGGTGGCAATGTGGACACGTATTAGCAGAGGATATGACCCGATCCCTCCAAGCAATAATATGGATTATGCAGAAAACTTTCTGTATATGTGTTTCGGCGAAAAAGCTGACGAGAAAATTATTAAGCTTTTAGACGTATGCTTGATTTTGCATGCCGAACACACTATCAATGCCTCCACCTTTTCAACCATGGTAACGGCGTCTACGCTAGCCAATCCCTTTTCTTCAATTGCCTCAGGAGTAGGAACTCTTGCAGGTCCTCTGCACGGTAACGCAAACGAAAACGTGTTAATTATGCTTGACGAGATAGGTCCGCCAAAAAATGCCCGTGCCTTCATTGAAGACAGGCTCAAAAACAAAAAAGTCATCTGGGGCATGGGTCATCGTGAATACAAAACAAAGGACCCTCGTGCAACAATTCTTGAGCAGCTGCTTAAAGATTACATCAACTCAAATGGCCACACTTTATCCGAGCGCTTTGAAACAGCACTGGAAGTTGAAAGCATCTGTAACGAGCTATTGTCTCACAAGGGGGTCTATCCAAACGTCGATTTTTACTCGGGCATCCTTTACGCCGAAATATTTAAATTTACCAAAGAGCACTTTACCCCAATCTTTGCCATGGCGCGTTCAGCAGGGTGGGTGGCACACTGGCACGAACAGGTGAGTCACAATAAAATCTTTAGACCAACACAAATTTATACCGGTAAGGACTTCAGAAGCTACCCCGTAAGCTAGCATGGCAAAGACAACTCATTTTGGCTATAAGGAAGTAGGCGTTGATGACAAGCAAGGCTTGGTCAGGGAGGTTTTTGACTCTGTAGCAACAAACTACGACCTGATGAATGACGTGCTTTCGATGGGAGCCCATCGTCTATGGAAAAGGTACACAATAGCCAGTAGCAATGTGAAGGAGGGAGACAGGATCCTAGACATTGCTGGCGGGACGGGCGATTTAGCTCTTAAATTTAGGGAAAAAGTTGGCGACTCTGGACAGGTGATTTTGACTGATATCAATGGAGCAATGCTTGAAGAGGGAAGGAAGAGTCTCATCGACCGTGGCGTATTTGACGTTGAATTTGTCCAAGCAAATGCGGAGCGTCTGCCTTTTGAAGATAATTCGTTTGACTGTGTAAGCATTGCTTTTGGACTTAGAAATGTTACTGACAAAGAAGCCGCTATTAGGCAAATGTTCAGAGTCCTAAAAAAGGGCGGCTGTTTGTTGATATTAGAATTTTCCAAAGTGGAAAATGAAATGCTGGAAAAATTCTACGACTTCTACTCTTTCAATGTTATGCCTAAATTAGGCGGTTTATTGGCAGATGACGAACAAAGCTATCAATACTTAGCAGAATCAATCCGCAAACACCCAGACCAAGAAGCCCTCAAGACAATGGTTATTGATGCTGGATTCGATTTGTGTGAATATCAAAACCTGTCTGGCGGAATTGTAGCGCTTCATAAGGCCATCAAGGCTTAACCCCATGCTTCGTCTTTCGCTTGAAAAAGCCCTTAACCGACTAATTGAATCTTCTGGCATTGATATAGAGACCCTTGAGGGCAAGAAAATAAACCTAGAACTTTCTGAACTCAATCTGGCCCTTGTTTTTGTGTGTACAAACTCTCGCATATTTGTAATTGACTCAAGAGAAGTAAAAAATGTTGATGTAGATATTAAACTTAACAAAGATGCGTTTTTATCTTTATTAGGCGGAACTAGCCTAGATGAGCTTTTGGACAACGAGGAAGTTGTCATTAACGGCAATGTCAAAGTCGCTAAAAAACTATCGGAAATGCTTGCGCTGTCTTCACAAGACATAGAAGAAATTATTTCTCACTATACTTGCGATATTGTGGCCCATCAGATTGGAAAGGCAATCAGTCTTGCCAAAGACAAAATAGCTAATAACACAACTAATCCTATTGAGGCTATTAAGGACGAAGTCTCAACAATTTTAATTGCCCCTAGTCGTTCTCATTTTTTTAGCAACAAGACGTCCTAAATGAGAAGCTTTTTGCGATTTGTAAATATTTCCCGGATTCTAGTCCGATATAGGCTTGACAACCTAATACTCTCAACACCTTTGCTAAAGGGATTCAGACCGCTTGTATATCTCACGCCGTGGCATTATTTCCCGACAAGTAAACTTTCTAGGGGCGAAAGAATTAGACTTGCTCTGGAAGAGCTTGGGCCAGTCTATATCAAGTTTGGCCAGACTCTTTCTACCAGGCGTGATCTTTTACCCGACGACATTGGTGATGAGCTTGCCAAGCTTCAGGACAAGTGCCCCCCTTTTCCTGCAAAGGAGTCTAAGGCAATCATCGAAAAAAGCTTAGGGGAAAGTGTCGATAAACTTTTTTCTTCTTTTGATGATGTGCCTTTTGCATCAGCCTCAATAGCACAAGTGCATAGTGCCGTTAACCTTGACGGTGAAGAGATTATTGTTAAGGTAGTGAGGCCAAATATTCGTAAAAAAATAAAACGGGATGTGCGTCTATTGTATGCCTTTGCTGCCCTAGCAGAAAAGCATCCGGACGGAAAAAGGCTTTGCCCGAGGGAAGCTGTCACTGAATTTGAGCGAATTATCTATAACGAGCTAAACATGATGGCAGAGGCGGCTAACGCGTCACTATTGGGAAAGAATTTTAAAGGTTCAGACCTTCTGTATGTTCCAAAAGTTCATTGGGATTATTGTCGTGAAAATATATTAGTTACAGAAAAAATTTATGGCACACCTATTAGCGATATTAAAGCTTTAAATGAAAAAAAGACAAACCTTATGCGGCTTTCGGAAAATGGTGTAGTTATTTTCTTTACTCAGGTATTCGAGCATAACTTTTTTCACGCTGATATGCATCCGGGCAACATTTTTGTTGGCCAGGGAGAACAATACATTGGCGTTGATTTTGGCATTATGGGAACGCTCAGCGATGCGGACCAGTATTACTTGGCACAAAACTTTTTAGCGTTTTTCAATCAAGACTATAAGCGTGTAGCCCAAGTTCACCTTGAATCAGGCTGGATCCCTAAGGGAACAAGTGTACTAGAGTTTGAGAACGCCATACGTAGCGTTTGTGAGCCAATTTTTCAAAAGCCACTTAGTGAAATTTCATTTGGGCAAGTTCTATTAAGCCTATTTAAAGAAGCAAGGCGATTCGATATTGCTATTCAACCTCAATTGTTATTACTTGATAAAACACTTCTAAATATTGAGGGCTTAGGTCGCACTCTTTACCCAGACCTTGACCTTTGGGCTACAGCCAAACCTTTTCTTGAAAAGCTTGTAAAAGATAAATATAGTCTAAAAGGAACTGTGAAAAAAATCTCAGACCAATTGCCTGAACTTATTGCGGAAATACCTGACCTTCCAATGCTGGCCGTTAACGCATTAAAACAATTTGAAAGCGGATCCCTGCAACAGGATATTGCCAAACAACAAGCAGACGCCATTATCAAACAGCTTCGAGAAAATGCTGCCAAACAAAGCGCAATTATCACGGCTTCTGCTTTGTTTATTCTTGCCGGTGTTTTGGCAACACAATCACTTTGGCCTTTTGTGGGCTTGAGTACAGCTATAGGCCTGCTATTTTGGTTCAAGTCTCGCCAACCCTAAGTTTCTAGTTACAGGGAAAAGGTTTTCGGGTAAAATTACCCTCCAGTCCGACTGGTCGCAAGTCGGACACGAGCAGTTACATCACCCTAGGTGGTGTTTTTTTATTTACAGGAGAACTCAAAATGAGCATAACCGTTAACGCTACATTGCGTGAAGACCAGGGGAAAGGTGCGAGCCGCCGCCTGAGAAAACAAGAAAAAGTGCCTAGCATTATATATGGGGGCACTAAAGCTCCAGTAATGTTATCACTAAGCATCCATGAAATAACACATCTAATAGAAAACGAAGACACATTCACTTCAGTCTTGGACTTGGTTGTTGGTAAAAACAAAGAATCTGTTGTGATTAAAGATCTTCAACGCCATCCTGCTAAAAACACTGTTGCACATGTGGATTTTTTACGCGTTGATGCCAAACATGCACTTATTACAACAACCCCTCTCCACTTCATTGGCGAAGAAGAAAACGAAGCTTTGCGTGTTGGTATGGTTTTAAACCAGTTTGTTGTTTCGATTGAAATCTCCTGCCTGCCAAAAGATTTACCGCATGGAATTGATGTAGATGTGAGCGGCCTTGCTGTCGGCGAACATTTGTCTTTGACTGACCTAGTTTTGCCGGAAGGTGTCGTTATTACATCGCTACAGCACGAAGACATTGAAGCACACGACCAGACTATTTGCTCTGTTACCGAACCAAAAGTTATTATTGAAGAGGAAGAGATTGAAGAGCCTGTTGACGGAGAATTGGAAGGAGAAGAGGGGGCGGAAGGCGCTGAAGACGCCGAGGATGCTGGCGACTCCAAAGACGATGAAGCAAAAGACGGCGACTCATAAACATAAACCGTGTTCTATCTTATTGTATCAATAAGACGGATACAGAAGCTTTGTGATGATTAAACTAATTGTTGGACTTGGCAACCCAGGCAAGGAATACCTAACACATCGTCACAATGCTGGCTTCTGGTTTGTTGACCTATTGGCAAACAAACTAGGATCTGAATTTGGCAGTCAGTCAAAGTTTTTTGGTGAGGCTGCCGAGTCCCTTGTCGGCACAAACAAGGTTCGCCTTTTAAAGCCCCAAACATTTATGAATTGCTCTGGCAAATCAATTCAAGCTTTGGCGGCTTATTTTGGCATTAAAGCAAATGAGATTTTAATCATTCATGATGAACTGGACCTAAGCCCTGGCAAAGTTAAAATCAAGCTTGGGGGTGGTCATGGAGGGCATAACGGCCTTAGAGATGCAATCAAATCACTTAATACTCAGAATTTTTATCGTCTAAGGATTGGCATTGGACACCCAGGAACAAAAAATGAAGTTGTGGATTTTGTTTTACACCCTCCGACAAAAAAAGAATTAGAGCTAATAGAGCGTAGTATTGATGAAGCAATTGACGTTATAGCGCTTCTTGTTAAAGGAGAGATAGAAGAAGCCATGAAAAGCTTACATACAAACTGATGGAAAAACAACATGGGCTTTAAGTGCGGCATTGTAGGGCTTCCAAATGTCGGCAAATCGACGTTATTTAATGCCCTTACCAAAGCCGGAATAGATTCGGCGAATTACCCATTTTGTACTATCGAGCCTAACGTTGGAATTGTGCCAGTTAATGATGCAAGACTTGAGCAATTAGCCAGCATCGTTTCGCCAGAAAAAGTCCTACCAACCACAATGGAGTTTGTTGACATTGCAGGGCTTGTTGCGGGCGCCTCCAAAGGCGAAGGCCTGGGGAATAAATTTTTATCCAACATTCGTGAAACAGATGCCATTGTCCATGTAGTGCGTTGCTTTGAAAACGAAGACATCATTCATGTTTCTGGCAAAGTTAGTCCGATTGATGACATTGAAACAATTAATACCGAGCTCGCGCTGGCCGACTTGTCGACAGTTGAAAAAGCTTACCAAAGGGCTCTGAAAAACTCCAAGTCTGGCCAAAAAGAGGGTTTGCCATTAAAAAATCTACTTGAAAGGGTTCTTCCTGTTTTGGAAGATGGTGGCCCGGTTCGCTCTTTGGTCTTTAATGAAGAAGAGCTAAGGCTGCTTAAGGAGCTGCAACTTCTAACATCAAAGCCTGTGCTATATGTAGCGAATGTAGATGAGGGCGGCTTTTATGATAACCCTTTACTCTCAGCGGTGGAGCATCACGCAAAAGATAAAAGCAGCCAAGTGGTGGCAATCTGTGCAGACATTGAAGCTGAAATTGCTGAGCTTGAAGAAGGAGATAGAAAGAGCTTTTTGGCTGAAATGGGCCAGCAAGAGTCCGGGTTAGACCGCCTAATTTTTTCTGGCTATGCACTGTTAGGGCTGCAGACGTATTTTACCGCTGGGGTTAAAGAGGTAAGGGCCTGGACAATCAACATTGGTGATACGGCACCAATTGCAGCAGGTAAAATTCATGGTGACTTTGAAAAAGGTTTTATACGCGCAGAAACAGTTGCATTCAATGACTTTGTCGAATTTGGAGGAGAAAAAGGCGCAAAAGATGCTGGCAGGCTCCGCTCTGAAGGAAAAGAATATGTTGTTAAAGACGGCGATGTGATTCACTTTTTATTTAATGTTTAATGACAACAAGCCCAATGAAAAAAAACAAATTACTTTTAATTCTAGATGGTTGGGGGCACTCTAATGACAGGGAAAACAATGCTATCTTAATGGCAAAAACACCCAACTGGGACTCTTTAATTGCCAATTACCCTAACACACTAATCGGCACTTCTGGCAATAGCGTTGGCTTGCCAGATGGTCAGATGGGTAACTCAGAGGTTGGGCACCTAACAATAGGCTCTGGGAGAACTATTGAGCAAGACTTTACGCGAATACAAAAAGACATCGATAGTGGGACTTTCGTAGATAATCCGGCGCTGTCTTATGCGCTAAATTCTGCTAATCAAGGCAATGGTGCGGTCCATATTATTGGGCTGCTTTCTGATGGCGGCGTCCACTCTCACCAAAAACACATTCATGCTATGCTTGATATGACGAAGCAAAAAGGCTCTAAAGAGGTTTATCTTCATTTAATTACTGATGGCAGAGATACCCCACCACAAAGCGCCGCAACGTTTGTCTCTGAACTTGAAGAAAAAATAAATGAACTAAATACGGGCAGAATTGCGTCCATTGTTGGTCGCTTCTATGCAATGGATAGAGACAATAGATGGGGGCGAATAGAAAAAGCTTACAATCTGCTTTCGGCTGGAAAGTCCGAATATACAGCCGATAGCGCTGATATAGCGATACAGATGGCCTACGATCGTGGAGAAAGCGACGAATTTATTGCCCCTACCGCTATTGGCGCTCCGGCAATAATAAGCAATGGGGACGCGGTTATTTTTATGAATTATCGTGCTGATAGAGCGAGAGAGCTAACCCAATCAATTGCTGTTGAAGGCTTTGCTGGCTTTCCGCGTGAAACATTTCTCAAAACTCATTTTGTCTGTCTGGCGGAATACAAGAAAGACTTCAACCTGCCTTGTGCGTACTTGCCCGTAACTGTTAATAACACACTGGGCTCTTATTTATCTGACCAAGGGTTCAGTCAACTTAGGATTGCCGAAACAGAAAAATATGCACACGTCACATTCTTTTTTAATGGCGGCTCGGAGCCTTTAATGCCTGGAGAAAACAGAAAACTTATACCGTCACCAGATGTAGCAACTTATGACCTCAAACCAGAAATGAGCGCATTCGAGCTAACAGATTCACTAGCTGATGCAATAAAATCCAAACAATACGATCTTATTGTTTGCAATTTTGCCAACACAGATATGGTCGGACATAGCGGCAAGATTGAAGCCACTATAAAGGCGGTTGAAGCGGTTGATAGCTGTCTTGGAATAATCCACCAGGCCTGCATGGAAAATGGCTCTGAAATGCTTATCACAGCAGACCATGGAAACGCCGAACAGATGACAGACCCGACTACTAATAAGCCCCACACTGCACATACTACTAACCCTGTTCCTCTTCTCTATGTGAGCAATCGTGATGCCTCTATAGCAGAACCTTTTGTTGGCACGCTTGCAGACTTGGCGCCAACTATGTTGGCACTGATGGACATTGAACCCCCTAAAGAAATGACTGGCAAGTGTCTATTGAATATCAAATAATAAATAGGAGAATAAAATGAAACAGCCTAACTTTATCGCGCCATCAATTCTCTCTGCGAACTTCGCCAAGCTTGGCGAAGAGGTAGACAATGTGCTTGCCTCTGGGGCGGACATTGTGCATTTTGATGTCATGGATAACCATTATGTCCCAAACCTTACAATCGGCCCTTTAGTGTGCGACGCGCTTAGGTCAAACGGTGTAACAGCGCCAATTGACGTCCATCTAATGGTAAAGCCTGTAGACAGAATTATTCCTGATTTTGCAAAAGCCGGCGCCTCATATATTACGTTCCATCCTGAGGCTTCTGAGCATATTGATCGCACCATAGGGTTAATAAAAGAGAATGGCTGTTGGGCCGGTTTGGTTTTTAACCCAGCCACTCCGCTCCATTATCTTGACTATGTAATTGAACGGCTTGACATGGTTTTGTTGATGTCAGTTAACCCAGGCTTTGGTGGTCAGTCTTTCATCCCATCTTCACTTGAGAAGCTGAGACATGTTCGTAAAATAATTGACGAAAAAAACTTAAACACAAGACTTGAAATTGATGGCGGTGTAAAAACTGACAACATTAGAGAAATCGCTACCGCGGGCGCAGACACTTTTGTTGCTGGGTCTGCTATCTTTAACACTGATAATTACAAGAAAACTATCGACGATATGAGGAATGAGCTGAGCTGAGCTTAAATTGTTTGTTTCAAACAAATCATTTGAGAAAAAAAGTATGAGAAAATAACGGAAACGGCTTTTTAACCGGGGGAGTTATGGGCAAATCTTCATTCTTCGATCTTGACACTATAGCGCTTCATAGTGGGCACGTGCCAGACGCGGCACATGGTTGTCGTGCTGTTCCAATCTATCAGACAACTTCCTATGTTTTTGAGAATGTTGATGAGGCTGCGGCGCTTTTTAATATTGAAAAGGGTGGCCATATATATAGCCGCATGACAAACCCTACTGTCGCTGTTTTGGAACAAAGGCTTGCTGCCCTCGAAGGCGGGACTGGCGCTATCTGTACGGCTTCAGGAATGAGCGCCCTCTTCGTTACTTTTATGACCCTATGTTCAGCTGGTGATCACATTGTTAGCGCGTCTCAAATTTACGGGTCAACAATAACCCTGCTCAAACATACCCTCAAACGGTTTAATATTGACTGCACTTTTGTCTCAATTAATGATGAGTCCGCCTTGAAGTCGGCAATTCAGAAAAATACTAAGCTTGTTTTCTGCGAATCTATTGGAAATCCAGGGCTTGAGGTGTCGGACCTACCAAAGATATCTAGGGTTGCTCATAGTCACAATATACCTCTTGTGGTAGATGCTACATTTGCAACCCCGTCTCTTTGTCGCCCTTTAGAGTTCGGTGTAGATGTTGTGGTTCATTCGGCTACCAAATGGATTGGGGGACATGGCGTGGCAATAGGTGGCGTAGTTATTGACGGGGGAGAGTTTGACTGGGGAGCGAGCGGTCTTCATCCGACCCTGACCGAACCTTACGAGCCCTTTCATGGGATAAATTTCTGGGAAGAGTTTGGGCCCTCAGCACTAACCATGAGAATTAGGGCGGAGTCGATGAGAGATTTTGGTCCAGCTATGAGCCCTCATAGCGCCTTTTTGCTTCTTCAGGGCATTGAGACACTAAGTCTAAGAATGAAGCAGCATGTGCAAAACGCAATCAAACTCTCTAAATGGCTATTAGAACAGCCTTGTGTCACTTGGGTTAACCACCCTGATTTACCCGAAAACTCAACCTACAAAATTGCAAAACGCCTCTTTCCTAAAGGTGCTGGGTCAATGTTGTGCTTTGGTGTAAAAGGTGGCCGCAAGGGGGGAGCCGCCTTTATTGATGCGCTTAAACTGTCCTCAAATCTAGCCAATGTCGGAGACTCTAGAACGCTCGTTCTTCATCCTGCAAGCACAACCCATTCTCGTTTAGATGATGCTGCGATGAGGGCCGCTGGAAGCAGTCCTGACCTAATTCGGGTGTCAGCCGGAATAGAATCAATTACAGACATTATTAATGACTTCAAAGCAGGGCTTAAAGCGGTTGAAAAGGCTGCTTCATAATGAATATTGTTGTTAATGCACACAACACTTTTGTTGCAACTGGTGGCTGCACATTTGACCCAAAAAAGCCGACAGTGGTTTTTGTACATGGCAGCGGTCTAGACCATAGATCCTGGGCGCTTCAATCCAGATGGTTTGCCTTTCATGGGTTCTCAGTATTTGCGCCTGACCTTCCGGGCCATAGCCTTTCTGAAGGCGAGCCCATAAAATCCATTGAAGATATGGGCAAATGGCTTGTTAAGGCCCTCAAAGTTGCGGGCTGTGAATCGATACATTTAGTGGGCCACTCTCAGGGCTTCCTAGTTGCGCTCGAGGCCGCCAGCTCTTTAGGGACTAAATTAAAAACATTGACCGCAGTTGCAAGCGCCTCATCAATACCTGTAAACGAAGCTCTGGTTGAAGCAGCCAAAAAATCACCTGCAGATGCTGCCGACATGTTGCTCAAATGGGGGTTTGGCAGTCAATCTCAGTCAGGAGTCAGTGCTGTTCCAGGAATGCAACCCATAGGCATTGGTCGACAAATTATGTCTAGCAACCCTTTGGCTATCGATCTTATTGCTTGCACTCGATATAAAAATGGAATTAAGCGCGCTAGAAATATCCAAATTCCATCAAATGTTATTCTCGCAACTGAAGACAAAAACACGCCGCATCGGTTTGGTCTAGAGCTGGCAGATATACTAAACGCCAAAACTACCAGTATCGATAATGCCGGACATATGCTCCCAATGGAGTCTCCAAAAAAATCTCTTGATGCTATCAAATCATTTATCTTAAAAAATTCAGAATGACAAGTCCAATCAAAAAAGTTGGCGTTATTGGCGCCGGAACGATGGGTGCTGGAATTGCGGGTCAAGTTGCAAACGCAGGAATAGAGGTTTGGCTTCTTGACCTTCCTAGCGATGGCGGAGACGCAAACGTGTTGTCAGTCAAAGGGCTGGAAAGACTTAAGGATCCAGATATGCCCGGCCTTATGAGCAAAGGAGCTGAAAAGCTCATCAATCTTGGAAATACACGAGACCACTTTCACGAACTAGAAGATTGTGACTGGATTGCTGAAGCCGTTGTTGAAAGACTTGATGTTAAACAGGCGCTCTACCGAAGACTAAATGATAGCTGTAAGAAGTCAACTATCATAACCTCAAACACTTCAACGATTCCAATTAAGCTCTTGACAGAAGGCATGCCAACTGAGTTTTGTGAGCGCTTCGCAATAACTCATTTTTTTAACCCTGTACGATTTATGCGGCTTCTTGAATTAGTAAGGGGAGAGTTTACTAGAGAAGATGTTATGCATACGCTTGACCTATTTAGCGAAATCAAACTTGGAAAAGGAGTTATCTCTTGTGCTGATACTCCAGGGTTTCTTGCCAATCGAGTTGGTGTTTTTGCTATTCAATGTGCGCTTCATACTGCTTTCAAACTAGGGCTTTCGCCAACCGAAGCAGATGCCTTCTTTGGGCGGCCACTAGGACTCCCAAAGACCGGTGTTTTTGGCCTCTATGACCTAATAGGAATTGATTTGATGGCCGATGTTGTCAAAAGCCTAGTCAACATCCTTCCAGAAAATGACGCTTTTCATCAGTTTTCAGCCCCGATTGAACTGATGACCAGCATGATTGCTAAAGGCCAAACTGGAAATAAAAACAACAAGGGCTTTTATAAGGATGATGGCGAAGAGAAGCAAGTAATCAATCTCCAAAACGGAAAGTATACAAATTACGAACGGCTCAAAAGTTCACTCCTAGAAGAGTCAGAAAGAGAGGGGGTTAAAGTGCTTTTGAAAGACCCTGGCACGATAGGAGACTTTATTTGGCAAGTGTTGTCTGAAACGCTTTGTTACGCCGCCTCTCTTGTTCCTGATGTAACAGACAATTTAACCCAAATAGATGACGCGATGAAATTAGGCTATAACTGGGTTAAAGGGCCTTTCGAGCTACTAGATGAGATTGGCGTTAGCTACTTTATTGACAGACTCCAAAAAGAAGACAGAGAGATTCCAAGTTTTTTAACACAGGGCCTGACAAATGGATTTTATGTGGGCGATAAAAGCGGTTTAAGCGCTATAACTTCAAACGGAAATCTTTTGCCTATTACAAGATCTAAAGGCGTACTTCGATTCTCAGAAATACGTCAAACATTAAGCCCAATAAATTCCAATGTGTCTGCCAGTTGGTATGAGTATGAAGGCGCTGCAATTGTTGAGTTTCACTCCAAGGCAAATGCTCTTGATGCTTGCTCATTAGATATACTCGAAGACGCTGTAACAGAATCTAAGAAAATGGGCCTACGTGGCATTGTTGTCCACAATGATTTTCATCACTTCTCTTGCGGAGTTAGCCTTTGGAGCGTCAGAAATTGCTTCGAAAAAGAAGACTTTGACTCTCTTGACGCATTCCTTGTATATTTCCAAGAAACTATGCTGAAGATGCGCGCCTGCGAACTTCCAATAATTGCTGCGCCAGTCGGCATGTCCATAGGAGGGGGCTTTGAAGTTGTGCTTCATGCTGACCACGTGACTTCTCATGCAAACTCAGTAATGGGCCTAGTGGAGTCTTTTGTTGGTGTTGTACCTGCCGGCGGTGGCTGCAAAGAAATGCTTTATCGATGGCGAGAAAAATTAGAAGACAATCGAAAGGCGGCATGGAACGCCTTTATGAATATCGGGCTCGGCAAGCTTGCAAACTCTCCTATTGAGGCAAACGAGCTAGCCATGCGCAGAGCAACAGATATTTTCCACATGAACCGTGACTACATGCTTGAACTGTCCTTATCTTATCTAGACAGCGCCAAAAAGCCTCCAGACAGAAGGCCGATTGCACTTACAGGTGCTGCACACTTCGGCGAGATGACTAATTGGCTTGCAACTAATCATAAAAAAGGCTTTCTTATGCCACATGACGTTAATGTCGGAACTGAAATTGCTAAAATTGTTACTGGTGGAAATTGTGCTGAAGGCACTGTGTTTACAGAACAGGGCCTGTTAGATGCCGAGCGCTCTTCTTTTATAAGGCTAGCTAAAACTCCAGAAACACAAGCAAGAATTATAGCCATGCTTGATAATGGGAAAACGCTTAGAAACTAAATAATAAAAAGGGGTAAGTATGCAAAAAAATCCAGCAAATTTCATTCCTTTAACTCCTATCTCTTTCTTGCATAGAACTGCCGATATTTATGGCGAGCAAACAGCCATCATTTATGAAGACTATTCACTTTCTTGGCAATCTTGTAGAGATCGATGTGTAAGAATATCTTCTAGCCTAAACAATCTCGGTATACGTCAAGGTGACACTGTCGCAGTGTTTGCATTTAATACTCCAGAAATGTTCGAGTCGCACTTCTCTGTGCCTATGTCTGGCGGCGTGCTAAACACAATCAACACTCGCCTTGACGCGGCGACTATAGCCTATATCCTAGATGACGGAGATGCAAAAGCACTTATTGTCGACAGAGAACTTTTAGATGTTGCGTCGGCTGCCCTTTCTCTTGCAAACAACAAGCCAAAGGTTGTTTTGATTGACGACAAATACGCATCAATAAAACAAAAAATTGAGCTTGATGTAATTGAATATGAATCTCTTGTTACAAACGGAGACCCTCTGTTTAAATGGCAAATGCCGGAAGACGAGTGGCAACCTTTGTCACTAAACTATACTTCTGGCACCACAGGACAGCCCAAAGGAGTAGTCTATCATCATCGCGGCTCATACCTAATGAGTATGGGCACGGTTGTAGGATGGGAGCTTCCGAATCACCCTTGTTATCTCTACACTGTGCCCATGTTTCATTGTAATGGATGGGGCCACGCCTGGACTATGGCTGCTGTGGCGGGAACAGTTGTTTGTTTGCGTGCTTTTGTTCCAGAAAAAGTTTTTGCACTAATTGAAGCGCACTCAATAACTCACTTTGGCGGCGCACCAATTGTTCTTAACATGCTTGCCAATGCGCCTGACTCTGTCAAAAAGTCTTTTAATCGAGAAATTAAAGTTATGACTGCTGGCGCTCCTCCGCCTGCAAAAGTTCTGGAAAGTATGTCAGGCCTTGGATTTAATGTTTTGCATGTTTATGGTCTAACCGAAACCTATGGCCACATTCTCCAGGCCGCACCCCAAACGTCGTGGCTAGATGAAAGCCAAGCACAACAAGCACAACTGAAGGCTCGTCAAGGCGTTCGCTTTCCAATGACAGAAAATGTTAGTGTTATTGATGAAAAAACCGGCAATCGTGTTCCGTCTGATGGCAAAACAATAGGAGAAATTGTAATACGCGGAAACACCTGCATGATGGGGTACCTTAACAAGCCTGAAGAAACCAAAAAGGCCTTTCAAAATGACTGGTTTCACAGCGGAGATCTTGCTGTAATCCATCAAGACGGCTATATCCAAATCAAAGACCGTTCAAAAGATATTATTATTTCGGGCGGCGAAAACATCTCCTCAGTTGAAATTGAAAATGTACTCTATCAGCATCCTTCAGTTGGCGAGGTGGCAGTTGTTGCCATGCCAGATGAGCTTTGGGGCGAAAGCCCTTGTGCTTTTGTTGAATTAAAACCAGGCCAAAAAACAACAGAAGAAGAGCTTATAGGCTTTTGTAAAGAGAACATGGCAAAATTCAAAAGACCAAAAAAAGTTATTTTTGGTCCCATGCCATATACAGCTACCGGAAAAATCCAAAAGCACATTCTGCGCTCAACATTTCAAAATAACGACCCAGCTGATGTCTAACTACACCGCCCCAGTCGAAGAGATGCGCTTCGTTCTAAACGAAGTTGTAGGGCTTGAGGAGCTGTGCAAGACAACCGGAACAGACCCCTCAACAATCGATATAATCGAGGCCGTTCTCGACGCCGCCGGAAAGCTGGCCAAAGAAGAAATAGAGCCTACCAACAAACCGGGGGATTTGGAAGGGGTAAAGATTAATGAAGCAGGAAAGGTAACTACTGCAAAAGGCTTTAAAGAGTCCTATCGGCATTATATTGAAGGCGGCTGGGGGTCTCTTCAGTTCAGTCCTCAATATGGAGGTCAAGGACTGCCTTTTGTGGTTGCGACAAGCATTCAAGAGATGTGGAATTCGGCCAACCTGTCTTGGGGCTTATGCCCTCTACTTACTCAAGGAGCAGTAGAAGCAATAACTTACAATGCAAGCGAAGAGCTAAAAAAACGCTACCTGCCAAGAATGATTACTGGCGAATGGAGCGGAACGATGAACCTTACCGAAACAGACGCTGGCACCGATGTTGGCTCAATCAAAACACGTGCAACCCCAGAAAAAAACCATTACTTGATACGTGGCCAGAAAATATTCATTACTTGGGGCGATCATGACATGACAGAAAATATCATACACCTGGTTTTAGCAAGACTTCCGGACGCGCCCTCTGGGGTTAAAGGAATATCGCTATTTATAGTGCCAAAAATACTAGTAAATGAAGACGGCACATTGGGAGAATACAATGACCTTAAAGCTCTTTCTTTAGAGCACAAAATTGGAATCCACGCCTGTCCAACCTGTGTTATGAGTTATGGCGAAAATAATGGGGCGGTAGGGTATCTGGTTGGCAAAGAAAACAAGGGCCTTGAGTGCATGTTTACAATGATGAACAATGCCCGCCTAACAGTTGGCTTGCAAGGAGTGTCAATAGCAGAGCGAGCCTACCAACAAGCGCTTGGCTTTTGTAATGAGCGCGTCCAAGGCGTTGCCCCGGGATACACAGAGCCTGGCCCAATTATCAGACACCCAGACGTACGCAGAATGATAAAAACGATGCAGTCTATAACCGAAGCTGCGCGCGCTATAACATATAGCGCCTGCGCCGAGGTCGACCTTGTAGCAAGAAAGGCCCCTATTGAATCTTTAGCAAAAAATAAAAGGCGCTTAGCGCTTCTTACTCCTCTAGTAAAGGGGTGGTGCACTGAAATAGCACAAGAAGTTGCATCTTTGAGCATTCAGTGTCATGGAGGTATGGGCTTTATTGAGGAAACTGGCATTGCTCAAATCTTCAGAGACGCCCGTATTTTGCCAATTTATGAAGGAACCAATGGCGTCCAATCAATGGATCTAGTTGTTAGGAAAATTATTGGAGACGATGGTCTTGCAATTAATGAGTTAATTGATGATATGAATAACTTTTCCAAAACCTTGTTGCCTGATTCGGCTTTATCGCAAATACAAATTGAACGCTTCAAAGACTCTCTTAGCAATCTTGAAGAAAGCGTGTCTCTTTTGCTAAGCCAATCTGATAATAGGCTGTTCTCTGGCTCTGTTGCTTTTGACATGTTAATGATGACTAGTATTATTACGGCGACTTGGCAAATGCTTGTAAGCTCCCAGAAAGCTAGGCTTGCGCTTGAAAATAACAAACCTTCATCAGATTTTTTTGACCGTAAAATAAAAACGACCCAGCATTTTGTTGATTCTATATTGCCACGATACATGGGGCACTTTATGGCTATTACTGCTGCTGGCAGTTAAGAGAAAAACCACAATGCCTAATAGAATTGTCATATCTGAGATTGGAGGTCCAGAGGTTTTAAAATATGTTGACTATACTCTGCCTGCCAGTCTTGAAAAAGACCATGTTCGAATTAAACATAGCTCAATTGGTTTAAATTTCATTGA
>CAJWTP010000017.1 GCA_913047325.1 uncultured Gammaproteobacteria bacterium | reverse complement strand
TTGGCGGATATTGGTTCTGGTTTTTTATAAGAGTAGATGTTGCCGCTGAAGGTAATAAATGGTATCGCGTTGTACGCGCAGATTTATTTGTGCTATCGCTATTAGCCACAGCTACTTTTGCACTGATATGGTCTTACCTCCAAACTAACGATGTATCTGGATGGGAAATTTTGTTTTTTGGTCTATTTATCCTTTCAAGCACTGTGCTTTTTGGAGGCGTACTGTGGTCTAAGTTTGCTCACATGTTCTTCAAACCGGCTGTGGCCTATCAAAAGCGTATTACTAAAGCTGATGGCTCGAGAGAAAATTTACCTGAGCCAGCTGACAGACCGGAACAGTTTGGTCTCGGTATAAAACGCGAAGCGCCACGACACTACTAATGTGTTTTAATAGTTAATAATAAACAGGAGAAAAAATAAAATGCCAACTTTTGTATACATGACCCGTTGTGACGGCTGTGGACATTGTGTTGATATCTGTCCATCAGATATTATGCATATCGACAAAACTGTTAGACGTGCTGTTAATATCGAGCCCAACATGTGCTGGGAATGTTACTCCTGTGTAAAAGCCTGTCCACAAAACGCAATTGACGTTCGTGGTTATGCTGATTTCGCTCCCTTAGGACATAGTGTACGCGTACTTCGTGAGGAAGAAAAAGGAACAATCTCATGGAAAATTAAGTTTCGTGATGGTCGGGAGAAAAACTTCCTTTCACCAATTACAACCCAACCTTGGGGTGAAAAAATTCCAAAACTCGGCGAGCTTGAGGTTCCTGATGAGGAAGCACTTAAGTCACAGTTACTTTGCTATGAACCTGACGCACTCAACATTAATACTGGACTACCAGTAATGAAAAAAGAACAACTAAAAGAAGGGGTATATTACTAATGAGTAAAGTTAAAACAGTCTGGGAAGACTGCGATATTCTAGTTGTTGGTGGCGGTATGGCTGGAACAGGTGCGGCATATGAGGCTAGGTACTGGGGACGCGATATGAAGATTATTTGTGCTGAAAAAGCCAATATTGATCGTAGTGGTGCAGTGGCTCAAGGTCTTTACGCGATAAACTGCTATATGGGAATGCAGTGGGATGAGAATCAGCCAGAAGACCATGTACGCTATGCTCGTAACGACTTAATGGGGTTGGTTCGTGAAGATCTTGCTTTTGATATGGCTCGTCATGTAGATTCTGCAGTACACAAGTTTGAAGAATGGGGTTTACCCATTATGCGCAACAAAGAAACTGGTCGTTACCAGCGCGAGGGTAAGTGGCAGATAATGATTCACGGAGAAAGCTATAAACCAATTGTTGCTGAAGCTGCACGAAACTCAGCTGACAAAATTTACAATAGAATTATGGTGACTCACCTACTAATGGATGAAAGCAAAGAGAATCGAGTGGGTGGTGCAGTAGGATTTAACTGTCGCACTGGTGACTTTCATGTATTTCGTGCCAAAGCCGTTATTGTGGGTGCTGGCGGCGCTTCTCATATCTTTAAACCTCGCTCTGTGGGTGAGGGCATGGGAAGAACCTGGTATGCGCCATGGAGTAGTGGTTCTGCTTATGCATTGCCTATTGAAGTTGGTGCGAAAATGACTCAAATGGAAAATCGTATTGTTCTAACAAGATTCAAGGATGGTTACGGTCCAGTTGGCGCTTACTTCCTTCATCTTAAGACTTACACGCAAAATACCTATGGAGAGGAGTACGAGTCGAAATGGTATGAACATACTAAAGCAATGGTTGGAGAGTATATAGATCACACACCAACGCCGACATGTTTGCGTAATCATGCCTTCATAGAAGAAGTTAAGGCTGGCAGAGGGCCAATTCATATGGTTACCATGGAAGCATTCCAAGACCCTCATCTTGAAGAAGTCGGATGGGAAAACTTTCTTGGCATGACGGTTGGGCAGGCAGTTGTCTGGGCATCTCAAGATGTTGATCCCAAATACATGAATCCTGAATTGACTACATCTGAGCCTTATGTTATGGGCTCTCACGCGACTTGTTCGGGAGCCTGGGTGAGCGGCCCAGAAGATATTTCGCCACCTGAGTATTATTGGGGGTATAACCGAATGCTCACAGTTGACGGACTTTTTGGCGCAGGAGACACGGTTGGTGGAACTGCCCATAAATTCTCTTCTGGTTCCTTCACCGAAGGTCGAATTGCTGCAAAAGCCGCAGTCAAATATATTCTAGATCTTGGTGATGAAAAAATCGTGGTCAATAATAAGCAGTGTGAAGACCTTAAAGAGGTTATATATAAACCTTTGGAAAACTACACTGTTGGCCGCAATGAAATTACTGCAGGAACAGTTTCACCAAGTTACCTCTTGCCTATTCAAGGCCTTCAGCGACTTGAAAAGATTATGGACGAGTATGTTGGCGGTATCAGCGTTAACTATATGACTAACGAAAATTTGCTTAAACGCGGAATAGAGTTGCTGGGCACCCTCCAAGAAGACCTCGAACATATCGGAGCTGAAGACTTGCACCAGCTTATGCGAGCATGGGAGTTAAAGCACCGAACACTAACCTCAGAGTGTGTTGCACAACACACACTATTTCGCGAGGAAACGCGATGGCCTGGTTACTACTATAGAGGCGACCATATGAAATTGGATGATGATAATTGGCACTGCCTAACATTATCACGTCGTGACCCCGAAACTGGTGAATGGACTATGGAAAAGGCGCCACTTTATCACATCGTTGATGATAAAGAAGATAATCAATAAAGATATAGGAATATCACCTATTAAAGGATAATAAGGCAATAAAATTACCACTTTATTTACTTCAGGAAATTTATTTTGGTGAGTAGTATTTAATGAACCTTCTCGAGAAGACAGACGAAGAAATATTAGAGATTGCTAATCCCTTATGGGATGATCTTGTTGAATCCTCTAACAATAAAGACTACCTAGGCTTTGTTAAACATTTTTCAAAAGCTATGCTCTTAGCGGCAAGCGAAGTAGAAATAGGTAAACAGTGGGCAAACAATGAAATGTTAACGAGCTTATCGAGGGAAAGAGTGTTTTTTGGCTGCTTGAGAAGAAACAACCACATAACAGTTCTTTTCAAACAGAAGAGTGACGAAATTCCAGGAGAGTTCTTAGGCCGGCTAGTAATAGGCATTGAAGACGATGAGGTTAAAATCTTCGGCGCAACAATTTTCTAACAATTCATTGAGTTAACATTAATCTGGCTAATTGAATCAAGTTAATTCATTTTTCCAGAACCAATATTTTTCAAAAAATCCTATGAAAGAAACAATCGCCATAAATAAATATGTTGAATTAACATATAAAATTCTAGATCAATCTAATGGCGAGATTATTGAACAGGTGGATGAGCCACTAGGCTATGTCCATGGAGATAATTCTCTATTATTTAATGAAGTAACAAGGGCGTTAGAAGGCAAGTCTGTTGGTGATCAAGTTAAAACCTCACTTGATTGCACTCAGGCATTTGGCCCAAGACTTGAAGAGTTAACCTTTACCGATGATATCGACAACGTACCGATAGAGTTTAGATCGATTGGCACTAGTGTAACCATGGAAAATGACAAGGGCAAAACAAAAGATTTTATTGTTACTAAAATTGAAAATAACAAATTAACGGTTGATGGCAACCACCCGCTTGCAGGCAAAGATATTGTCTTTTTGGTGGAAGTATTATCAATCCGAGATGCAACCAAAGAAGAAATCATTGCAGGTGGACCAGTTAGCCAAAGTTAAATCCTTCCATACAGGATAATGAAAGAGATTATTAATCAAAAATATGTGTCTCTATACCCCATTCTTTTTGACTATTAATAGTAAGCATTAAGCATTTCGCTCCATCATAATTTCGAATCCCGCCAGCAGCACCTGGATTAATTACCCAAGGTGTTTTTGTCTTGTCTATTACCTGTCTATGGGTATGGCCATAAATGATAACTTTGGCGTCAGGATATGATTTCCTAAGAGATTCATGAGATGGCTCATAGTGGCCATGCCTATGCCCATGCTCAATAACAATCTTACCGCCAGGCAGGTTCAACACTTCTACATCATCAAGGTGTGTTATATGGTAATCATTATTACCTCTCACCGCGAGGACCTCTTGCTTTGGATTGAGTTTCTGCAAGACTTCTATATCAACTATATCGCCGGCATGTAGTGCGATATCGCAGTCATTAATGAGTTCAACGATTTGTGGATGTACCGTACCGTGAGTATCTGAAAGAATGCCTATCTTTAACACACTTACTGCAAGGATTTGAGTCTTAAACGTAATGCATTAAGCTTAATAAACCCCTCTGCATCTTTTTGGTTGTAGGCGCCTTGGTCGTCCTCGAAAGTGGCTATTTTTTCACTGAACAAACTGTCTTCTGATTGACGACCGACAACTGAAACAGTGCCTTTATAGAGTTTAACTTTAACCACACCATTCACATTTTCTTGGGAAGCATCAATTGCCGCCTGCATCATCTCACGCTCTGGCGCAAACCAGAAACCGTTATATATAAGTTTTGCATATTTAGGCATGAGTTCGTCTTTTAGGTGCGCAGCCTCGCGGTCCAATGTGAGCGACTCGATAGCACGATGGGCCTTTAACATAACAGTCCCCGCTGGCGTTTCATAACAACCACGAGATTTCATTCCAACAAAACGATTTTCAACAAGATCTAATCGACCAATACCATTAGCGCCAGCCCTGATATTTAAATCTTCCATGGCCTCTGCAGGCGTTTTGGCTTTTCCGTTAATGGCAACTATGTCACCTTTTTCATAAGTAATTTCGACATATTCAGCTTGATCTGGAGCTTCCTCAGGCGATACAGTCCAACGCCACATATCATCTTCAGGTTCTTTCCAAGGGTCCTCTAAAATATCACCCTCGTATGAAATATGCAAAAGGTTTGCATCCATCGAGTAAGGTGATTTTTTAGATTGTTTCTGATAATCAATTTCGATACCATGATCTTCTGCATATTGCATCAAACTTTCTCGAGAAGACAAATCCCACTCACGCCATGGCGCTATCACCTTGATATCAGCATTAATTGCGTAAGCATTAAGTTCAAATCTAACTTGGTCGTTTCCTTTACCAGTAGCGCCATGAGAAATGGCGTCGGCACCAACTTGTTTTGCTATCTCAACTAAACGTTTTGAGATAAGCGGTCGCGCAATAGAGGTTCCCAAAAGATACTCGCCCTCATAAACTGCGTTGGCTCGAAACATTGGAAAAACAAAGTCGCGCGCAAACTCTTCACGTAAATCCTCGATATAAATTTCTTTGATGCCCATGGCCATGGCCTTAGCTCGAGCCGGCTCAACTTCTTCACCTTGACCAATATCCGCAGTAAATGTTACAACTTCACAACCGTAAGTCTCTTGCAACCATTTTGCAATAATGCTAGTATCTAAACCACCCGAATAGGCTAAAACGACTTTCTTCATTCTTTATTTGTGTAATTAAATATTTTCTCGTACAGCACACTTCCATCTAAAGTAAGCACCTGTACTTTCCACTCGCCTATCCATGTATACCACAAGTTTTTGGATGACCATACACGCCATCTTGGACCATTAATATTAAAACTAACATCAGCCATGACTTTGTCTTTATAAATCCAGCGATGAGTAATGCGCTCACCACTCAAGTTGCGAATATTTGTAAAGAAGTAGATTTTACCCAAAGAGTTGTCCGCTTCCTCAACAATATTAATTGGCACTCTATCTTCAATATCCAGAGCAAATACAGCATTAGATATGTTTTCATGTGGCCATTCATCAGATAGAGCATTTAGAGAAAGCAACAAACCCAAAAGTATTACTATTTTTTTCATTTAATTCACCCAGGTAATTAGATGTTCAATTAATTGTTCCTCCGCAACTTCATTATCCCTAAAAGTACGCCCTCGAACTGATATTCCTGCTAAGTGGACGCTATCTTTATCGCCACTGACTAAAGGGTGCCACTCCGGCAATTCTTTATTTTCGTATATTAACCGATAAGCGCAAGTGCTAGGAAGCCAATGAAACCTTTCTGCCCAGTCAGGTTTAACAACTAGGCAATTAACTGCAAGGGATTGACGTTTCTCATAATGCTTACAAGAACAGCTTTCCTCGTCCAGATAACAACAAGCAACATCGGTAAAATAGATATCACCAGAATCTTCGTTTTCTAGTTTATGCAAACAACAACGCCCGCAACGATCGCAGAGCGACTCCCATTCATCGGGACTCATTTGATCTAAAGATTTAGCTTGCCAGAAAGGTCTTTTAGCATTCACTGTCGGACTAAAAATTGTAATTCCACATCCCTTAGATGGGATTATAAACCTATTGATGAAAATAATCTTTCAATTCCTATTGCAACACCGGAACAAAATGGCAGGCCTTCCTTTAGTTCAAGCAAGAATTGCTCATCTATTGATGAAATTGATTTTGAGAGCTGCTTTCTTTTAGCCAACTCATTACTAAATCGATGTCTATAATCCTTAGCAGACTGCAACTCTTGATAACCGTTAGCTATCTCAACACCATTTAGATAAAGTTCAAAGCGTTTAGCAACTTGGCTATCAATCTGTGCGAGTGCGGACTGTTGTTTTGGATAATCATAGACAAAACAGGCTGAATAATTTTTTATTTGAGGCTCGATCAAATGAATAAAGAGAAGCATTTGTAGATCTTCTATCCAGTCAAACTCTGTACTCAAGCCATGTGATTTAGCTATAGATTTAAGAGAATCAAAGTCCGCCTGAAGAATATCAATCCCAGCATACTTTATAAATGCTTCGTTATAAGAAATTCTTCTTATATTATGGCGCCATCCAAGTTTAACTAATAGTTCAGTTATCTCATCAATTAATTTATGAATATCAAAATCGAGTCGATAATACTCCAGCATCGTAAATTCATTAAAGTTTTGATTCCCCTGCTCGTTGTCACGATACACCGAGCAAATTTGATAGATGTCACCACTGCCACGAGCCAATAGCTTTTTCATCTCAATTTCTGGAGAGGTATGCAAGTAAAGAGATTTTAGCTCTCCAATCTCTCTATTTACAGTTGCGCAGATGCTGTCAATATAAACGTCACTGACAGGATTGGATAAGAGTGCAGCCGTTTTAACTTCGGTGACTCCTCGACTATAAAAAAAATCGCGTATTTGGTGCAAAAAATTTTGATACTGCAATAATTGAGCCTTAAATTCAGACATTACTGTAAAGACTGCTCTAGGCGCGGCCCGAATACTCGTTAGTGCGTGTATCGACCTTAACCTTTTCTCCAATACTAATAAATAAAGGGACCTGGACAACAACACCTGTATTCATAGTTGCAGGTTTTCCTCCGGTACCAGCAGTATCACCCTTAAGGCCTGGGTCTGTATCAACCACCTCCAAAATAACATGATTTGGAGGTGTAACTGAAATCGGGTTATTGTTCCACAATATTACAATACAGTTATCCTGTTCAACTAAATAATTGGTCGCAGTACCCATTGCTGCCTGCCCCAATTCATACTGGTCAAAAGAAGAGGGGTCCATAAAGTACCAACTCGAACCATCACTGTATAAATACTGCATCTCTAATTCCATCACATCTGCTCCTTCTAGAGACTCGCCAGATTTAAATGTTTTTTCCAGTGTCTTGCCAGTAATCAAATCTTTAAACTTTACTCGATTGAATGCCTGTCCTTTGCCGGGTTTAACAAATTCATTGTTTATTATTGAACAAGGTTTGCCGCCTAGCATCAACTTTAAGCCATTCTTAAACTGACTTGTATTATATTTCGCCATGAAAATTTCCTAGCTATTTAATGTAAGTAAACTAAATTTTATAATGTGATTGATTCCATCATTAAAACAAAGGTGTTAATCTAAAAATGATAAAATGCTTTCCCAAATATTTTAACCTTTATTCTTACCGATTTATATGCACATACACGAATACCAAGCAAAAGAATTGTTCAAAAAAAATAGCATTCAAGTGCCGGAGCATATTGTTATTTCTAAAAGCACTGAAGCCAAATCTTGCTGTGAAAAACTTGGCGGCAATTTATGGGTAGTTAAAGCTCAAGTGCATGCCGGTGGTCGTGGCAAAGGTGGCGGTGTAATCGTATGCGATAGCATCGAAAAAGTATTTCAAGCAAGTGAAAAGTTGTTGGGCAGCAAGCTGATAACACCTCAAACAGACGAAAATGGCTTAGCTATCAATCAAGTGATAATTGAATCAGGTCAAGATATATATAAGGAACTCTATTTAGGATTGTTAGTTGACCGTTCAACCTCAAGCATAACAGTACTGGCATCGACAGAAGGCGGGATGGATATCGAACAAGTTGCCTCTGAAACGCCAGAAAAAATAATTAAACATGCGATCGATCCACTAGGCAAACTCTCGGACAATGAATGTATTGATATTGCAAAAAAACTTAAATTAGATGCAGTTCTTTATGAGCAATTCACAGAGGCGTTGTTGGGTTTGTATTCTATCTTTACCGATAAAGATGCTAACTTAATCGAGATTAATCCATTAATAATAACAAGCCAAAACACAGTTGTTGCACTTGATGGAAAAATAGACTTTGACGATAACGCTCTATACCGTAACGAAGATATCCTTGAACTAAGAGACATTACTCAGGAAGACGAAAAAGAAATGATGGCCAGTGAATACCAACTAAATTACATTTCTCTAGATGGGTCAGTAGGATGTATGGTAAATGGTGCTGGTTTGGCTATGGCAACGATGGACCTAATTGAATATCATGGCGGTTCGCCAGCGAATTTTTTGGATGTAGGCGGCGGAACGACAGCTGAACGTGTCGCCAAAGCTTTTGAAATTATTCAAAGCAGTTCTAATGTAAAAGCCATCTTGGTTAATATATTTGGTGGCATCGTTCGCTGTGACCTGATTGCCGCCGGCATTCTCAAGGCGATTGATAAAGTAGGCTTAACATTGCCAATTGTAGTTAGACTTGAGGGCACCAATGCCATTGAAGGTCTGGAAATTTTGAACAATAGTGACTGTAATATTTTGACTGAATCTGATTTAACTGAAGCAGCTAAAAAGGTAGTGGAGATGGCGAAATGAGCGTACTAATTAACGAGCAAACTAAAGTTATTTGTCAAGGATTTACAGGTAAACAAGGTACATTTCACTCTGAACAGTCAATTGCCTATGGAACACAACTTGTTGGTGGCGTCACTCCCGGAAAAGGAGGGCAAATACACTTGGACCGACCGGTCTTTAATAGTGTTAAAGAAGCCATGAAAGATGCTGGAGCAAATGCTTCCATGATTTATGTGCCACCTCGATTCGCTTTCGCATCGATTGCCGAAGCAATTGAGGCAGAAATGCCAATCATTGCCTGCATAACAGAAGGCATACCAGTTCAAGATATGATAAAAATTAAGGCAATGCTTAAAGACAGCAATTCAAGGCTTATCGGACCCAACTGTCCAGGAGTTATCACACCAAACGAATGCAAACTTGGAATTATGCCTGGAAATATTCATAAAAGTGGCACCGTTGGTATTGTTTCTCGCTCTGGCACATTGACATATGAAGCAGTTCATCAAACCACTATCACAGGACTAGGTCAAAGCACCTGTATTGGTATAGGCGGAGATCCCGTTCAAGGCATGAATTTTATTGACTGTTTGGCATTGTTTGAAGAAGACGAAGATACTCATGCAATTGTCATGGTAGGTGAAATTGGAGGAAGCGCAGAAGAAGAAGCGGCGGAATATATTTCATCAAATGTTACCAAACCTGTCGTTTCATATATAGCTGGCCTTACAGCTCCTAAAGGAAAAAGAATGGGGCACGCTGGTGCTGTGATTAGTGGTGGTTCAGGTGACGCTAAAAGCAAAATTAAATCTTTAGAAAATGCTGGCGTAAGTGTTGCACCCACACCTGCTGTGATGGGTCAAACTCTACTTGAAATTCTATAAATATAATAGAATTCTGCGTCAACTATATTGGGCAAAGCTTTACTTTATAATTTAACTCAAAGTTATATGTAAATGCTGTACCTTTATAGTTTAATAACAGTCCATGAAGATAATAAAGAATAGTAGATTTGCGGTTGCATCACTTTTCAGCATTAACGGTGCTGTTTTTGGTATTTGGGCTTCGCGCATTCCAGCTATCTCAAGCAGTCACGATTTATCTCCAGCTTCCCTAGGGGTTTTACTTTTTTTAGCAGCGGCAGGTGCTATTACTGCATTCTCGATGTTTGGTAGAGCTGCTGACAATTATGGGGCATCAGTAATTACCAAGCGCGCTAGTTTATTTAATTCTGTAATTCTTGTTCTAATTGCTTTTGCACCCTCTTTCTGGCTTCTTGCAGTGGCACTAATTTTCTTTGGGGTAATTCATGGGGGTATGGATGTTTCAATGAATGCCTGGGCTGCTGAAGTAGAACGCACAAATAAGCGCCCTCTTATGTCATCCTTTCATGCGATGTGGAGTCTTGGAGCAGGAATTGGAGCAGGCTCAGGTTTTTTGTTAGCTACCTACAATGTTGGCGTATTAATGCATTTTACAATTAGCTCAATTGTAATATTAGTTTTTACGTTAAGTATAGTTGCGATACCATATCAACCTGAACAGAAACCTCAACATCAAAACAAACCAATTTATATACTACCAAAAGGATCTTTACTAGTTGTAACTGTTATTGCGTTCTGCGCTTCTCTGAGTGAAGGCGCTGTAGCAGATTGGAGCGCAATCTTTCTGGTAAGTGTTTCCAGTGTTGGCGATGGGAACGCCGCATTGGGTTATACAATGTTTTCTTTTTGCATGCTTGTTATGAGACTGGCTGGGGACAATATTGTATTAAAGTTTGGCCCTTCAAAGACTGCGCGTTATTCAGGATTAGTAGCAATGATTGGCGCTCTGATTTTAGCTATATTCGAAACATTCATGCCTATCCTGATTGGTTTCGGTTTGATCGGATTAGGTATTGCCGTAATCATACCCCTTGCTTTCTCTCGCGCAGCAAATGACAAGACTATGTCTCAAGGGGCGGCAATCGCTAGTGTTGCCACTCTTGGATATGGAGGGATGCTTATAGGCCCACTGCTTGTTGGTTTTGTTGCAGAAGCTACATCAATCAAAACCAGTTTCTTGATCTTTCCAATATTGGCATTCCTAATTTTCATCCTCTCAAAACATCTCTCAATCAAGTCTCTATAGTTTTTTTTCTAGTAGCATCGCATCCCCATAGCTGAAAAAACGATATTCTTTATTTATGGCGTGCTGATAAATCCGAATCATTTTGTCATGTCCAATAAAGGCGCTTACTAGCATTAATAAAGATGATTTTGGTAGATGAAAATTAGTGATCATAGCGTCAACCAAACGAAACTCAAAGCCCGGATAAATAAAAATATCAGTTTCCCCTTTTTGGGCAGTAATATCTTTATGCAATGCAATTGACTCTAATGTGCGAACCGCAGTAGTGCCAACCGCCACCACACGCCCTCCACTTGCTTTGGTGTTTTTTATTTTTTCGATAGTATCTTGATTGACTTCAAAAAATTCACTATGCATCCGGTGATTCTCAATCGCTTCAGTTTTGACTGGCTGAAAGGTGCCAGCGCCTACATGGAGCGTTACGAAGTCGTGTTTGACTCCATAATTAGTAAGCTCCGATAATAAAATCTTATCAAAATGAAGGCCAGCAGTGGGAGCGGCAACGGCTCCGTCTTTTTTTGCATAAACGGTCTGATAACGATCAATATCTCGCTTTTCATCGCTTCTTTCGATGTAAGGTGGCAAAGGAACATGGCCAATTTTATCTAACAAACCAAGAATTGAATTAGTCTCAAATACTAAATTGTATAACCCTGAGGATTTATTCGCCACCTGCGCTCGCTGACCATTTTCGAGCACAATGTAGCTTCCAATTTTAGGCGCCCTACTTGCCTTAATCATTGCTAAGACTTCACGCTTGTCAATTAGTCGTTCAACCAAAACTTCGACCTTGCCACCAGAATCTTTTTGAGCATAGAGTCTTGCTGGGATGACCTTTGTGTCGTTGAGAACTAACAAATCGTTGGGCTGAAGAAATTTTCCTAACTGTGAAAATGTTGTATCGACAAAACTTTCTCCGGCAACCAATAATTTCGAGCCTGTTCGCTTTTTGTGAGGATATTGGGCAATTAATGATTTAGGTAAATTAAAATCAAAATCACTTAACTTCATACTTGTCAAAATATTCCAATATCTGATAGGCGGCAGTTACAATTGCACGCGGGGTGATAGTTGCGCCAGTAAACTGATCAAAGTTACCTCCATCTCTCTTGACTCTCCATTTAGACTTTTCTGGATTAGCTAAAGAAAGACCTTTAAATCCTTTAATCCAATTGGACTTTCGTGCCTCAATTTTGTCACCCAGACCTGGCGTCTCTCTATGGTTAATTACACGAACACCTAACAATTTACCATCTATATCAATGCCTGTCAGTAGTCTAATATTGCCATTGTAGCCATTGGGGTAGGTATGCTCAATAAGGTGGGCAACAACTTCATCTCTTTGCTTTGCTGGAAAGATCGTAATTGTTTGTTTGATACCGTGCAGCTCTACATCCTTAAAATACTTATCATCAAGAATTGAATTGTCATAATTACTCGTTATCTCATTGAGTCTATTGATAAGGAGTTGCTGTTCATTGACTTCAATTTTATCCTTGGTTGTCTTCTCTACAAGGCTGACAAAAAACACACAAATCAAAGTGAATAAAAACATCAATAAACCTGATTTTATAATTGTCGAGTTAGTCATTTTCCAAACACTTTAGGTTGCGTATAAAAGTCAATCAAAGGAACGGTAATGTTCATCAATAGTACCGCAAAAGCAACTGCATCAGGGTATCCGCCAAAAACCCTAATGATGACAATCAATGTGCCAATAAAAAAGCCGTAGATGACTCTACCTCTTGGTGTAGTACTAGCAGAAACAGGATCAGTAGCAATAAAAAAAGCAGCCAACATTGTGGCTCCATTAGCTAGATGAAAATATGGTGAGGTAAATTGACTGGGGTCAATAAAGAATAGAGCCGCTGACATTAGGATTAGCCCCAAAAGTAGAGAGAAAGGTATTTGCCAAAAAATTATGCGCCGAAGAAGGAGATAGATGCCGCCCAATAAAAAGCCAACATTAATCCATAACTGGCTAACAGATTCCAAATTAATATCTCGAATCTGCGTGCCGAGCATTAGCTGCGTTTTGACGTCATCAAGTCGTGTCGCACCGGTTAGACCGTCAACATTATTGAGTCCGAATATCACGTCAATTCCTTGACTGAACGAGATAAATTCACCTGGCCACTGTGTCATTTGTACTGGATAAGAAATCAACAAGAATGCATAACCCAACATCGCCGGGTTAAATGGATTGTTACCTAAGCCACCAAATATTTGCTTGCCGAAAATAATAGCAAAAAGAACACCTAAAACGACAACCCACCAGGGCGCAATACTTGGAATCGAAATTGCCAGCAAAATAGCTGTCAGGATAGCCGAACCATCCATAATCGCAGGCTTAATTTTCACTCCACGTATTTGCAGAAATACAGCCTCTGCAATAATGGCCGTGATGCTTGCAAGAATGATTTGTACAATTACTGATGATCCAAAAAAATAGATTTGCGCGCCTACGCCTAGAACAAGAGCGTAGATAACTTGACGCATTATTTGATTGGTATCGAGGCGCTTAGTTTCCATCTTGCTCCTCGGTATCACTCTTAGAAGAACTGACTCGCTCAACAGCTGCCTCTATTATGTCTTTTTGGGCTTTATCACTTGCCATCTTTTCTTTTAGCGCTTTTTTCTTCGCTTCCATCATTTCCGCTCTCTCTCGTTTGTTTCTTTCAAGACGCATCTCACGGAATTCAAAACGACTTCTAGCTTTATCAGTTTGTTCTTTTTCTTTAACTTGTTGTCTATAGAGCGCTTTTGAAAATTGATAATAATTAACTAAAGGAATTCGGCTTGGGCAAACATATGAACAACAGCCACACTCTATACAGTCAAGGAGATTATAATCAACCGCCTTGTCAATGTTTTCACCCTTAGAATACCAATACAGTTGTTGTGGTAATAGATCAACCGGACAAACTGTATTACACAAACCACATCGAATACATTCTTTTGCTTTTGCAGGGGCACTTTTTTCATCCATATCAACAAAAATACAATTCGTATTTTTAGTGACCGAATAGTTAGTTCCTTTGAGCTCAATCCCCATCATCATTCCAGCCATGCTAACCTTATGCTTACCCTCTTCCAAATCAGTAAAGCTAAGTAGATAGTCGTAACTTGCTCCCAACCTAACTTGGAAGTTTTTTGGAACTTTGACAGCGTTACCTGCAACTGTCACTGCCCTTGAAATTAGAGGTCTATTCTCAACCACAGCATCAAATATGGCAACAACGGTGCCAACGTTCAGACAAAGGACTCCTACATCCGAGGCAAACTTACCGGAAGGAATTTCAATGCCTAGTACAGATTTAACCAAGATCTTTTCAGCGCCAGAAGTATATTTCGTAGGTATTTCTTCAATACTGATGCGATCATTATTGCAATACTTTTTAAGCAGAGCAATGGCCTCAGGTTTGTCATCCTCGATAGCAATAATGGCACGTTCTGCGCGGCTAATATGGAACAAAACCTCAGCACCGCGAATAATCTTAGTGGAATAAGCGAGTATTAGAGATGCATCACAAGTAATACCAGGTTCGCATTCAGTCGCATTCACAAGCAATGTGTGGCAACCCTCCGCTAATTGTACTTTTGTATGGGTAGGGAAGCCCGCACCTCCCATTCCGACAATTCCTGAGACGCGGATTTTATTGTAAATAGTTTCAGGAGTACAAAGTTCATAATGCTCTGTACAACCAATACTGGTATCTACCCAGTCATCCTTCCCATCAGATTCAATGGTAATACATAGAGCCTTAAGGCCAGACTGGTGGGGCATTACTTGTTCATCAATGGCAACCACGTTACCAGAAATAGAGGCATGAACTGGAGCGCAACGTTCATCATCAATTGTGGCGACCACTTGCCCTGTTAGGACATGTTCGCCAATACCAACAATTGGCTTTGCTTGCTCACCAATACGTTGCTGCAAAGGCAAAATGACTTTATCAGGCAAAGGTATTCTAATCAAATCAATTTCGTCAGCTGGATATGGATTTTCCAACTTCAAGCCACCTTTGAATGCAAACTCAGACATGAGCTAACTCCGCTATATCAGGAATATAATTTCTAACAGTAGGCTTAATCTCAACCATTTCAATACAGTCAACTGGACACACTGGTATGCATAGATCACAACCCGTACATTCCTGAGCAATAACAGTTGTCATGACTTTCGAAGACCCGACAAAAGCATCAACTGGACATGCTTGGATACACAACGTGCAGCCAATACAAACATCCTCGTCAACTACGGCAACACGCTTTGGTTCAGGCTCGCCGTGCTCTTCATTGAGAGTCATTGTTTCTATATTTAACAGTTCTGCCAATGCGTCCACACCCTCTTGTCCACCTGGTGGACACTGATTAATTTCCGCTTCACCGCTTGCTATTGCTTCTGCATAAGGTCTACAACCAGGAAAGTCGCATTGGCCGCATTGGGTTTGTGGCAAAATAGCATCAATCTGATCCACCAAAGGGTTGCCTTCAACTCTATATCTAATCGCGGCGTAACCTAAACCTAAACCAAATAGTAGAGCTAATAATGATAGAGTAGAGGTTGCGTCAAACATTTGCCAACCCAACAAATCCCATAAATGCCATAGACATCAATCCAGCGGTAATAAGGGCAATAGGGACACCTTGAAAGATTACCGGTACATCGGCAGACTCAATCCGTTCTCTGATACCGGCAAAAAGTATTAAAACAAATGAAAAACCAACAGCAGCGCCAAAACCGTAAACAGCTGACTGAAGAAAACTGTTGCTTGCGCCAACATTTAACAGGGCCACGCCAAGAACAGCGCAGTTCGTAGTGATGAGCGGCAAAAATACCCCTAAAGATTGATGCAGAACCGGAGATGTCTTATTGACTACGAGCTCTGTAAAACCAACAACTGCAGCAATAGTTACAATGAACGCTATGGTTCTCAAGTATTCTAGTTCCAAGGGTACCAACAAATAGGTGTTTATAAGATAGCTGGTGATGCTCGCCAAGGTAAGGACAAAGGTTGTAGCGAAACCCATCCCTATGGCGGTGTCCATTTTTTTCGAGACACCCATAAAAGGACAAAGGCCCAAAAACTTTACGAGCACAAAATTGTTAACCAAAATTGTACTAATTAGGATTAAGAAGTACTCATTCATAATTGGGGCAATTTTAAACTAATTACACTGTCCAATCTTTGTTCTATATTAATTCCTACCAAAAGAAATATTATTCCAGACCCTCTCATGCAAATAATATAAAGGCACCCTTGTGAATACCTCAATTTAACTGATCGAAGCAGCTATCGTCATACTACCTGTAACCCAGTATGAAATTAAAACTTTTCTTTTAGTCCTGAATTATTTGCTGCTGCCTGATAACAAATACTGAAGCCATTAGAATAATCGATATCATCAATGTTTTCATAATCATCCAACAACTTATAGCTAGTAACACCTGATCTAAGCATAAACTGCAGTTGATCTATATGCGCATTTACACCTATTATTTCCCCTTGATACTTCCACCTTTTACTTAACAGGTTTGCATGAGAATAACCTCTCCCATCATCAAAATTATTAAAGTCAAGTGCAATTATTGCTATCTTATCCAAACTATCTTTAAGTAATTCCACATCATCTGTAGGCTTAACTATGACCCCAGCTCCGATGCTAGACAAGGAATCAATGCTTTCAAGCCATTTCTCAACCGTAACAAGCTGCACACTTTCATTCTTGCTATTAACAACACTGATCATTTCAATGTCTTCAACCATAGACTCTCTCCTTAAATGGCTTAAGGCCAATTCTTTTAAAGACCTCTTTGAATCGTTCCTCTTCATCACGATTTTCTAGATAAACATTGACGATATTTTCGATTGCATCAACGACCTCATCGCCGCTAATGGAGCGACCTAATTTTTTCCCAATCACAGTTTCGTCAAGTGTTTCTCCAGCAACAGTAACCTGATAAAACTCAACATTATTTTTTTTCATTCCTAACAAGCCAATATCAGCTATATGGTGGTGCGCACATGAATTTTCACAGCCAGAAATGTTGATATTTAAATCCCCTATATCAAGCACCTTGTCCATGTCGTCAAAACGCTGTTGAACTCTGGTTGCAATAGGAATTGAGGCAGCTTTCGCTAATTCACAGTAATCATTCCCAGGACAAGCTACAATCTGAGCTAATGTACCCTGGTGGGGGCTTGCTAAACTAAACTCTTCAAGAGATTGCCATAAATCAAATACCTGGTCTTTTCGCACATGCGGAAAAACAATAGATTGCCTTTTTGTAGTTCTCAAATAGCTACTACTATACTGGCCAGCTAGGTCCGCTAATATTCTCATCTGCTTTGATGTCACGTCACCTGGCGATGAACCTAGTTTGGTTAATGAAACATTGACGATACTGTAGCCTGAGAGTTTATGCGCACGCACATTGTTCTTCCTCCAGATACTGTAATTGAAATCAACCGGTTCTTCAAATCCACTAATCTCCAATGGCTTGACTGGCAAAGCAAAATCTTTTTCAAGTTGAACCAGGTGGTTTAAATTTAATTTCAGTTCAGGGTCATATTTGGTATGCTTCCAATCCTCATCAACCAACCGTGAAAATTCAGCAGCCCCTAATTCTTTTACTAAAAACTTAATACGCAAACGTTTTATGTTGTCACGACGACCCTTTAAGTTGTATACACGCATTACCGATTCGAGATAACTTAGAATGTCTTCAACTGGAACAAATGAAGCTGTTTCAGCGCCAATCACTGCAACAGCGCCAAGTCCACCACCAACATAAACACTAAATCCTAATTCTCCTTTATCGTTGCGCAATAATCGCAACCCAAGGTCATGAATTCTTAGGGCTGTTTCATCTAGTTTTGCTCCGTTGACTGCAATCTTAAATTTGCCTGGGAGCCAAGAAAACTCAGGATGTAAATTAAACCATCGACGAATCAACTCACAGTATGGTCGAGCGTCAGCAATCTCGCCTTCTGTGAGTCCTGATAATGGATCAGCAGTAATGTTGCGGATAGCCTTGCCGCTTGTTTGGATGGCATGAAGACCTACACTCGATAATTCACGCAGGAGGTTCGCTATTTCTGCAACCTCAATCCAGTTGAACTGTATATTCTGACGGGTAGTGAAGTGGCCAAAACCACGGTCATACTTGTCAGCCACGTCAGCGAGAGCTCTTAATTGTCTTGAGTTCATTACGCCGTAAGGAATGGCCACACGCAACATGTGTGCATGCAATTCCATATAAAGACCATTTCTCAACCTAAGACTTTTGAATTTAGCGTCATCTAAATCACCGTCTAAGTATCTTTTTAACTGTTTTTCAAACTGATCAACTCTTTCAACAAGAAACTGAGTGTCATCTGTATTGTATTCGTACATATTTTTTATATTTTTGTAAGTATGATAAATTATAGTAACATTTTCTATTATTTTATTTTTCATAGAAAAAAAGAATCTTATATGCTGTTATAATCTTATTTTGTAGAAAAAAAATTCATTATTTTCAATTATTGTGAGAAACATTTATGGATGCAATCGATATCAAACTGCTAAAACTACTCCAAAATAACGCGGAAATGACAATTCAAGATTTGTCAAAAGAAGTTCACCTTTCAACAACGCCATGCTGGAAACGCATTAATCAGCTCAAAAGGCTAGGTTATATTAGCAAGACAGTTTCTCTAATTGACCGCAAAAGAGTTGGATTAAAGGTTATCACTATGGTATTTGTCACAGTTAATACTCATGACCCAGAGAAGTTAAAGCTCTTCTCAAGAACTATCCAAGAGCTGCCAGAAGTAATAGAATGTTTTCGTATGAGTGGTGAAATTGACTATCTATTGAAGGTTGTTGTTAACGATATCGATAGCTATGATAGTTTTTATAAGCGCTTAATCGAAAAAGTTCAGTTTCTTAAAGTTACATCACACTTTGCAATAGAAGAAGTCAAAAGTACAACCGAAATACCTCTTAGTCATATGGAAAATAAGTTGAACGGTTAAGCTAGCTAATAAGCAACCTAGAAAAACCAACCAGACAAACCAAAATCAGAACACCGCCTATCCAGCGTTTAAATCTTTGGTCATTTTCCATAATTTTGTCATGCACTTTAAGTCCAACAAGGTGCCCTACAGCAGCTGCAGGAATCAACATCAACGCAAATTTCCAGTCAACATAAACACCAACCGTTATAAAGGCTGCCATCTTGATCGTTACCAAAAAAAACCACAGCACAAATAAAGTGTTACGTAATTTTTCTTTTACAATATGTCGCATATAGACGGCAACAATTAGAGGCGCCCCAGTAAGAGAGGTGCCTGAAATATAACCACCCATAGTCAACAACAAGTTATCGACCCATTTTTTTTGCGAACTAATTGGACGATCAAGAATCCAAGTTGTTGCATAAAAGCAAGTAATTAAATAAACAATCACCGTCATGACTTCCGCTGGCAAATTAATCAGACCGATAACACCTAAGAGCTTTGCAGGCAAAATCCAGGGGAGTGAGCCTTTTAGATAATTCCAGTCAACCTTTTTTAATGCATTTGAAAGAGAGATTCCTGAAAAAAACAACAAATGAATTCCAATAATTGGCAGCCAGTCGATCGGCGACCCGCCCACCAACATCATTAGAGGCAGTCCTAAGGCAGCGCCACCAAAACCTAAACCTGTTCTGACAAAACCTGACCAGCAAAAAAATAATGCTACCAAACTTAATTCTAAGGATGTAAAGTTCATGAATTATTATTGTTACGCCGTCAGGATAAAAACGACATTATATTGAAATTCAAAAAGGCGCGGAAATAAAAGCGACTATGATTTAAGTGCCTTTGCTAATTGTTTTGCGCTCTTTTTAGCTAAATCTGCATCATCACATTCCACCATCACACGCACTAGAGGCTCGGTACCTGAAGGTCTGATGAGGACACGACCATTTTTTCCTAGTCCAGAATTAACAGTTCTTAAGGCCTTGTTAAGGCTATTATGATTGTCCAAATCGAGCTTGCCATTTGTCTTAACGTTGACAAGCGTCTGAGGGAACTTTTTCATTTCACTTTTAAGCTCATGGAGTGTTTTGTCAGTCTTACATATAACTTCCAGAACTTGCAATGCTGAAATAATTCCATCGCCAGATGTAGACTTGCTCAGACAAATAATATGACCCGAACCTTCACCCCCTAGAATGGCTTTATTGGATTTAATTTCGTCCATCACATAACGGTCTCCGACATCTGCCTCTATGAATTTAATATTGAGTTTGGCAAATGCTCGACGCGCACCTAGATTGGTCATTTTTGTGCCAACCACTGTTTTTGATTTAAGCTTCCCTTTTGCATCCCACGCTTTGGCAATAATAAACAATATCTCGTCACCATCTACCGCCTCGCCATAGTGATCAACCATTGCAACACGGTCACCGTCACCATCAAAAGCAATGCCTAAATCTGCTTCGCATTTCACTACCTCTCGCTGTAGATGTTTAGTATCTGTGGCTCCACAATTAAGATTAATATTGTAGCCATCTGGCTGGTTATTAATCATGATAACTTCGGCGCCCAATTCGGCAAAGACGTTTTGAGCAATATGGTAGGTTGCACCGTTGGCGCAGTCAACGACAATCTTTAAGCTTGAAAGATCAACGGCTCGATTAAATGTCGACTTACAAAATTCAATGTAGCGACCTAAAGCTTGGTCGTGTCTAACTGCCTTACCTATACTTGCTGTATCAACGCTAACCATAGGGGCAGATAATTTTTCTTCTATGGCTTGCTGTGTTTTGTTGTTTAACTTTAATCCCTTATTTGAAAATAATTTGACTCCATTGTCCTGAAAGTGGTTATGCGAGGCGCTAATTACGACTCCTGCACTTGCGCCATAGGCCCGAGTCAGATATGCAATCCCTGGAGTAGGCATTGGCCCTAAAAGACCAACATTAACTCCTGCTGACAAAAAGCCAGCCTCAAGCGCAGACTCAAATAAGTAACCAGAGACACGTGTATCTTTACCTATAATGACGCTCGCAGGACCTTTCTCTGCCAATACTGAACCGACTGCCCAACCAAGCTTTAAGATAAAGTCTGCAGTGATGGGGGCCTTTCCGACTGTACCCCTTATTCCATCAGTTCCAAAAAAATTTTGCACAAACTACTCCCTAAAGTTCTTAATCCGCTCCCAAACCCTTAGCGCATCCCTGGTTTCAGCAACATCATGTGCTCTAATAATATCTGCTCCATTATCAGCGGCAATCAATGCCGCGGTTACGCTACCAATCATTCTTTCATCAACCTCTTTATCACCTAATAACGCCCCAATCATTGACTTGCGCGAAAGTCCAGCCAAGATGGAGACACCAAATTCATGAAATTCAGACAGATTTTTCAACAACGCCACATTGTGTGCCAGATTCTTGCCAAACCCAAACCCCGGATCAAGAGTTATAGATTCTGGCTTTATACCAACCTTTGCACACGCCTCAATGCGTTCAGCAAAAAAATCCTTTACTTCGAGTACAACATCATCATACCTTGGATTTTGCTGCATAGTTCTCGGGTTTCCCTGCATATGCATTAAACACACATCAACCCCCAGTGATGCCGCCATTTCAAGGGCGCCATCTGATCTTAGTGCAAAAACATCATTGATAATACTTGCACCAGACTCCACAGCTCTTTTCATTACAACAGGCTTTGAAGTATCAATTGATATCGGCACATTGATGTTGCCAGATAGCGCTTCAATTACAGGCAACACCCGGTTCAACTCATCTTCTTCACTCACGTCAGGAGCACCAGGGCGAGTAGATTCGCCACCGATATCAATAATATCGGCACCTTGTTCAACCATTAGGATGGCTTGGTCAATTGCATTTTGAGATTCAAAAAATCTTCCACCATCAGAAAATGAATCGGGGGTGATATTTAACACCCCCATGATGATTGGATGATCAGCCATCAAGCCTAACTCGGATTATGCAAACTCTTCAGTACCGCCGCCAGTACGCTTATTATCAGAAGAAGGTTTAGAGCTTTGGGCCTCTCTACCGGTTCCTAAATCTGACGAAGCTTCATCAGAATCAACAACTTCAGCTGCCTCTCGCATCGGTTTTCTAGCCATAAGGTCATCAATCTGACCCGTATCAATAGTCTCAAATTCTACTAGAGCTGCAGCCATTGAGTCTAGGATGTCTCTATTTTTATCAAGAATTTTGTAAGCTATATCGTAATTGGTATCAATAATTATACGAATTTCAGAATCCACTTTATTAAATGTATCATCAGAAATATGTTTATGTTTGGTTACCTGACGACCTAGGAATACCTCTCCTTCTTCTTCACCATAAGCCAACGGACCCATCACGTCAGACATTCCCCAAAGTTTGACCATTTTATGGGCAAGTTCAGTGGCACGTTCTATGTCATTACTTGCACCAGTTGTTACAGAGTCTTTACCATAGACAAGCTCTTCTGCAATTCGTCCACCAAATAATGAGGAAATTTGAGAATTAATTTTGCGCTTTGAAATACTATACTTATCTTTTTCAGGTAGAAACATAGTCACACCCAAAGCCCTACCTCTTGGAATAATGCTGACCTTGTAGACTGGGTCATGTTCAGGAACCAAACGTCCAACTATTGCGTGTCCGGCCTCATGAAAGGCAGTCATTTCTTTTTCCGCTTCATCCATGACCATACTCTTACGTTCCGAGCCCATCATTATCTTGTCTTTGGCTTTTTCAAATTCTTGCATTCCCACCAGTTTTTTACTTTTTCCAGCAGCAATCAAAGCAGCTTCATTGGCTAAATTAGCTAGATCCGCACCCGAAAAGCCTGGAGTACCTCTGGCTATATCCATAGATTTGACATTTTTTGCAACAGGCAGCTTCCTCATATGTATCTTCAAAATAGCATCGCGCCCTTTTATATCAGGCAAACCAACGGTGACTGTGCGATCAAACCTTCCAGCTCTGAGTAGCGCAGGATCAAGTACATCTGGACGGTTAGTTGCTGCAACAACGATAACACCCTCTGTTCCTTCGAAACCATCCATTTCAACCAGCATCTGGTTAAGGGTTTGTTCACGCTCATCATGTCCCCCACCCAAACCAGCTCCACGCTGACGACCTACTGCGTCAATCTCATCAATAAAGATGATACAGGGGGCATTTTTTTTGGCCTGCTCAAACATGTCACGTACGCGAGATGCTCCAACACCAACAAACATTTCAACAAAGTCGGAGCCAGAAATAAAGAAGAATGGCACGTCAGCCTCACCCGCCACTGCCTTTGCCAGTAATGTCTTACCAGTTCCGGGTGGTCCAATCATGAGAACACCTTTTGGAATCTTGCCGCCTACCCGAGTAAATTTACTCGGGTCAGAAAGGAAATCAACTAACTCACTAACCTCTTCTTTTGCCTCATCAACTCCTGCAACATCTTCAAAAGTGACATGGGATTCATCTTTTGTAATCAAACGCGCTTTTGACTTTCCGAAGGACATCGGATTCTTTCCACCCATAGCTCCACCGGCGCCGCGCATTGTGTAGAGAATAACACCGATAAGCAATAGAATGGGTGCGAGTGAGATAATTAACTGCTTAACAAAGCTCTCTTTAGCTGGTGGTGTTGCCTGTACCGAGACACCACTATTTAGCAGATCACCCATCATGCCCAAATCACCTGGACTGTAGGTTTCAAATTCCTGCCCTAAGGAAGTCTCACCAGTGATTCGACTTCCCGCAATCTTGACACTTGAAACATTACCTTGGTTGACACTCTGAATAAACTGGGAATAACTAATCTGATTCTTATTGTCTTCAATTTTGAATTGACCAAAAAGAGAAGCAATTACACTACCCAAAACCAACCATAGTAAAATATTCTTATACATAACAGAATTTATCCTAAATATAGAACGGTAAATATACCCTATTGACTAGATATATAGGGATTGATGCGATTATTTCAAGGTTTGATACCAATTTTTTTTGCAAGTATGACATAATGATTGCCACTAACTCAATTGTCTTATTGATCAAGCTCTTGCTGTCGACTATAGCTTCTACTTATAACCCATGAAAATAAAGCCAGAACTACTCAATAATCAACTCTCAAAAGGTTTGAAGTCAATCTATTTAGTTTTTGGACCAGAAATCCTCCTAGTCGAGAAGAGTTTGCAGGCAATTAAGGACTCGGCAATGGGATTGGGTTTTGGAGAAAGAGTTAGATATGACGTTGATGGTCATTCCTCTTGGGATGAAATCATTGCCAATATTTCGAGCCCATCCCTTTTCACTCAGAAGCGCATAATTGATCTGCGCCTTGCTACTGGAAAGGTTGGAGTTAGGGGTTCAAAAGCAATCACTGAATTAACTGCCAGCTTGCCCGATGACATTCTCCTTATAGTTTCCGCTGGTAAATTAGATATGACCCAGCAAAAAAGCAAATGGTTTAAGGCGCTCGATCAAAATGGCATAATTATTCAGCACTGGGAGGTTCAAAGCGAACAACTCGTTGGCTGGATCATAAACCATATGAATGAGCTAGGTCTGAAGACTGATAAAGATGTCGCTAATGCGATTGCATACTGTACCGAAGGCAACCTTCTAGCCACTATGCAAGAAATTCAAAAACTCAAAATTGCCTATCCAGATGGCTATATTGACACCAAAGAGTTTCTCAATCAAATAGACCAGCAGTCGCATTACTCAGTTTTTGGATTGATTGATGCTGCACTCAAGGGTGACGCGGAAAAAGTAAACAAAATTTTTACTTCTCTAACTGATGAATTGACGCCACCAATCATTATCATTTCGTCGCTCTACCGCGAAATTAAAGCGCTCACTGCAATGTCTGTTGAACTCCAACATAATGAAACAATTGAGGCAGTACTTACAAAACATCGTGTTTGGCAAAAGAGAAAGCCTTTAATTACAAATGCCCTCAAAAAACACTCCTATCAAGGACTCCAAAAAATACTCCTGACTCTTGGGCGTATTGACCGCTCACTCAAAGGTATGGATAATCTTAACGTTTACGATGAGCTACAAAGTGTTCTTATCACTTTGTCAGGAAAACGCAATGGACTCAATAGCTAATCTAATACTAAACCTAGGACAACAGGCTAAAAAAGCTTCTCGATCGTTACGTACTATAGACACTGATACCAAAAATTCCGTTTTAGGTAATATTATTGCCAATCTCAAAAAAAACCAAGAATCTATACTTGTTGCCAATAAAAAGGATTTAGCTGCTGGCAAGAGTAGCGGTCTAGATGACGCGCTTATCGATCGCTTGATGCTTAACCCTGAAAGGATAAGTGGCATTATTGAAAGCTTAGAACAAATTGTCTCTCTTCCTGATCCAATTGGCGAAACAACTGATCTTGAATATCGCCCTAGTGGTATTCAGATCGGCAAAATGAGAGTCCCAATTGGTGTCATTGGAATCATCTATGAATCTCGTCCGAATGTCACCATTGATGCAGCAGCGCTTTGCTTAAAATCTGGCAATGCAGTAATTTTACGTGGCGGCTCGGAAGCGATTCACTCGAACCTAGCCTTGTATCAGTGCATTAAAGATGCCTTAATTGATGCCGGCCTAGATGCAAATGCAGTACAAATAATCGATACCACAGAGCGTGAGGCAGTGACAAAGCTTGTTCAAGCTAGTGATCACGTTGACGCCATAATTCCAAGAGGCGGAAAAGGTCTGATTGAGAATGTCAGCGCTCATGCCAGGATGCCTGTCATCAAGCACCTGCATGGAGTCTGTCACACCTACCTAGATAAAGAGGCCGACTCTCAAAAAGCCATAGATATCGCCTTTAACGGTAAAACCCGTCGTTACGGAGTCTGCAATGCCACTGAGACATTGCTGGTGCATAAGGGCTTGAAATCAGGAACACTGGATCAGCTGATCAACCTATATGTCAAAGAAGGTGTTGAATTGCGTGGATGTAGAGAATCCCAGAAACACTCAAACAAGATAATTGCAGCGACAGAAGATGACTGGAGTGAGGAATACCTTGCACCAATCCTTTCGGTACGGATTGTGAATTCATTGGATGAGGCGATTTCTCATATCGAGAAATACGGTTCATCGCATACCGATGCTATCGTTACAGAGGACAAAACACGAGCACAAAAATTCTTGAAGGAAGTTGATTCATCCTCAGTGATGGTCAACGCATCGACAGCCTTTGCCGATGGATTCGAGTATGGGCTGGGCGCAGAAATCGGTATCAGTACCGATAAATTTCACGTCCGTGGTCCGGTTGGACTTGAAGGCCTAACTTCACAAAAATATATCGTCTTAGGCGACGGACATACGAGACCATAGAGTGACATAATTATGACAATTCAAGACGCATTAGCGATTATCGAGAGAGGTGCAGATGAAATATTGCCCCTTGATGAATTAAAGAAAAAGCTTCAAAAAAATAAGCCTTTAAGAATCAAGGTGGGCTTTGATCCGACCGCTCCAGACCTTCATCTTGGGCATACAGTTGTAATAAACAAGATGAAGCAGCTACAAGATCTTGGCCATGAGATCATTTTCTTGATTGGCGACTTTACTGGCATGATCGGTGACCCAAGCGGCAAAAATGTTACTCGAAAACCGCTCACCAAAGAGGAAGTGCTGGAAAATGCCAAGAGCTATGAAGAGCAAGTTTTCAAGATTCTCGATAAGGATAAAACAAAGATAGCTTTTAACTCTGAATGGATGAGCAAGATGAGTTCTGCAGACATGATCTCTTTGGCTTCGAAGCAAACAGTTGCAAGGATGCTTGAGCGCGATGACTTTTCCAAACGCTACAAGTCTGAGCAAGCAATTTCAATTCATGAATTCCTCTACCCTCTTGTGCAAGGTTTCGACTCGGTTGCACTTCAGGCTGACATGGAGTTAGGAGGAACAGATCAAAAATTCAATCTTTTAGTGGGCAGAGATCTCCAAAAACAATCTGGCAAAGAACCGCAAGTGATTCTGACGATGCCATTATTAGAAGGTCTTGATGGGGTTCAAAAAATGAGCAAGTCTCTTGATAACTATATCGGCATTGATGAAGCACCTGACAGCATGTTCGGCAAGATTATGTCTATCTCGGATGAACTGATGTGGCGCTACCTTGAACTGTTAAGTTTTGAGTCACTCGAAACCATCGAGTCCTGGAAACAGGAAGTTAAAGATGGAGAAAACCCAAGAAACATCAAGTTTCGCTTAGCGGAAGAGATTATTACGCGTTTCCATAGCAAAGAACAAGCAAAACAGGCCCAACAAAACTTCGTTGACCGATTTGCAAAAAACCAAACTCCCGATGAGATGGACGAGTTTACCTTTTCTAGGGGAATCAGGATTGCCAACCTCCTCAAAGATTCAAACCTAGCCAGCTCAACTTCCGAAGCATTTCGCATGATCAAACAAGGGGCAGCAAAAATAGATGGAGAAAAAATTACCAATAAAGACCTCGAGCCGCAAGTAGGCACTGCAGTATATCAAGTTGGCAAAAGGAAATTTGCAAGAGTTACAATTAACTAAATTCTCATAATAAAGCGTATAATATAAGCATCTGGGGATGACATGGCTTCGACGAGGAGTTGGATTTCAAGGATGCATGTCGAGGATAAAGATTGCTCGTAAAAACGTTCTTTAAATAATAGTTGCAAACGAAGACAACTACGCTTTAGCAGCATAATGCTAACCGTTACTTAGAAGTTGTCTGTGCTTTTTAGATAACGGTCGCTTACAGACTCGCCACTATTATTTTTTTAGGGTAATAGGGTTAAAACCTAATCTAAAATCGCTTTCTACATCCCTGTTGGTCGGGTGGTAGAAAGTTAAAACAATAGACCTGAACTAAGCATGTAGATTTCTTGACTGAAGGTTTTCGGACGGGGGTTCAACTCCCCCCATCTCCACCA
>CAJWTP010000016.1 GCA_913047325.1 uncultured Gammaproteobacteria bacterium | reverse complement strand
GATTGATCTAGCTCTATATCAAGGGTGGCGATAATTCTTCTAGCTTCATCAAAATCAGAGTCATTTAAGATCCAGGCCTCTGGCCATGTGTCAATAGGCGCTAGACCGCCGACAGCGCTTGATGCGTATTCCTTGTTGATGATTGTCTCAATCTGGTAATCATTTAAAATGTTTATGAGATTAAGGACCAATAATCGATTTTCGTTAGTATAAACAAGCTTCATACAATTAATATCCAACAAATGTGTCTAACTCAATTGTTATTTCGGCTTTTAGATAACCAGTGAAGCTAGACCTAAAAAGGCAACGAAACCTATCACATCGGTGATGGTCGTTAGTATCACACCGCCGGCTAGGGCAGGGTCGATTTTGAGTCTAGTCAATAGTAACGGCAAAAATGCGCCAGAAAATGCAGCCACAATCAGATTCACAATAATCGCAAGCGCAATCACGATACTCAAGACAAGATCTGCAAACCAGTAATAAGTAGCAATGGCGATAACGATCGACCAAAAAACACCGTTCAAAAGGCCAACAGCGACTTCCTTGCTGATGAGTGATTTAATGTTTGTTGTCGACACCCTTCCAGTTGCAATCCCTCGTGTCACCAGAATAAGTGTCTGGGTTCCTGCAATACCGCCCATACTGGCGACCACCGGCATAAGTATAGCCAGAGCAATCTTTTGCTGCATAGTGGCTTCAAATAAACCAATAAATGCGACCGCTATAAATGCAGTTACCAGATTCACACCTAGCCAGATACTTCTTCTTTTAGTGCTCTGAAAGATAGGTGCAAATACATCCTCGTCTTCATCAAGACCAGCCATTGACATCACCGAGTGTTCTGCCTCGTCACGTATCACATCAACCACATCGTCAATAGTGATTCTCCCAACCAGTAGATTGTTTTCATCAATTACGGGAGCAGATATCAAGTTTCTTTGCTCAAAAAGTTGTGCCACCTCTGCCTCATCGGTAGTTGCCAGGATTGGCTTGGCTACCTCATTACTGATAAGGGTAGAGATTTCAACCTCAGGCTCTTCTGTCAGTATTGTCGATACATGCAACGAGCCTAGGTAATTAAATTTACGATCTACAACGAATACCTGATCGGTATCAACCGGCATCTCTTTAAGCAACCTCAAATAACGAACAACGGCACTAATATTGACGTCTGACCTTACGGTGATGAAGTCGGTATTCATCAAACCGCCAGCCGAATCTTCGGGATAGGACATTACCTTGTTCAAGTGCTCTCGGTGTTTTTTGTCTAGAGTTAGCAAAAGGCTATGAACCGCTGTCTCTGGAAGATTGGGAACGATATCTGCCAAATCGTCAGTATCCAGACCTTCGGTCGCCGCAACTAGATCCTCAACCGACATCTCATCAATTAGTTGAGATTGGACATCCTCGTTGACCTCTTTTAACGCCTCACCTTGTATGGAGATATCGATACCAGGCCAGACGAATGAGCGCTCCCTAGGCGTCAGAGCCTCGAGTATGCGGGCGACCTCACCAGGATGAAGTTCCTGGAGCTGAGCTTTTGCCTCCTCGTGGTCAGAGGCCTCGACTGCTATCAGTAATTGTTGCAGGCAAACTTCGAAAGAAGTTAGTTCAACTTCAGCCATAAATATAATCCGTTCCTATCATTTGGCAAAACAGAACGCCCTGCCATTCTCAAAATAGCAACCATTATAATTTATATAGACTAGCCTCTGTGGCTATGTAGTTTTTCTTTGTGCTTTATAATCTGCGAATCAAGCTTGTTTATAAGCTGATCTATAGACGCATACATGTCACTACTTTGGGCCTTTGCAAATAAATCAGTGCCACTTAGATGGATCGTCGCCTCAGCCGTCTGGACATCTTTTTGCACTTCCAGAATCATATTGATATTGATTACTTGATCGAAGTGGTGTTTAATTTTTGAGAGTTTTTCGTTTGAATGTTGCCTGAGAGCTGGGGTGATATCGAGATGGTGACCTGAGATGTTTAGTTGCATTTTTACTCCTTATAATAGAAACAATATTTTTTTACTTAGGCAACACTATTGTGTCATAAATAATGAAAAAATGTTGGACTTTTTTGATTTTTTTTATTTGAAATTAAAGAAAGAGAAAAATAAAAGATTAGGATATAATAATACGTTTTAGTAAATAGATAAATTAATGACTGTTGTAGCAAGAACTTTCAGCGCTCTTTGTCTTCGAAGATTTAGAACTTCGTTAAAACTATCTATGGCGGTTTTTTTGCAATAATATAGCAATTACTATAGTTCCAAGAGGCCCCATTTAGGGGCTTTTTTGTTTTTTGTTAAAAGGAAAAATATGTCAAAACTAATGTCGAATTACATACCACTTGATGTCACCTTTGTCAGCGGTGATGGTTGCTGGCTGACCGACAAATCGGGCAAAAAATACTTTGACGCTCTCTCAGGTGTGGGTGTTGTTAACCTTGGCCATTGTCATCCTGATATTACCGTGTCAATCGTAGAGCAAGCAAAGACCCTGCTTCACACTTCGAACTGGTACCATATTGAGCACCAAGAAGTGCTAGCCGAGCGACTCTGCGCACTCTCTACGATGGATAACGTTTTTTTTGCCAACTCTGGCGCTGAAGCTAACGAAGCGGCAATCAAAATTGCGCGCCTGTTTGCAAAAGACAAAGGCATTGAAGAGCCTGCAATAATTAGCGCAAATGAGAGCTTTCATGGTCGCACAATGGCAACCCTTTCGGCAACAGGCAATGATAAAGTTCAGGACGGTTTCTCGCCACTTGTGAGTGAATTTATTCATGTCGAGTTTGACGATATAGAGGCGCTATCAAAACACAGCAATAATGATAATGTTGTCGCCGTTATGCTTGAACCTATCCAGGGTGAAGCTGGCGTCATTATTCCTGAGTCTGACTATCTAGATAAGGTCAAATCGCTATGCGAAAAAAACGACTGGCTTTTAATCCTGGACGAGGTCCAAACAGGTATGGGCCGTACTGGGAAGATGTTCGCCCATCAATACAACAATATAACACCTGATCTCTTGACCCTGGCAAAGGGCCTCGGTAATGGTGTGCCTATCGGGGCGTGCCTTGCCAAGGGCAGGGCTGCAAAACTCTTTACTGCCGGAAAGCATGGCTCTACATTTGGCGGCAATCCGCTGGTTTGCAGAGTAGCCCTGAGCGTGCTAGATGTTATTGAGAATAACTCTGTGCTTGCAAATGTTGACAAGATGAGTCAATATATACACACACAACTTGAAAGCGAGCTTAGTGATATCCCTGCAGTGCAAAGTATACGTATTAAAGGATTAATGATTGGAATTGGACTAGACGATAACTTGATAGATAAAACAAAACTGTTGCAAAAAGCTCTCGATGACCAGTTACTAATCAATATTGCTGGTAGCTCGATCAGGCTCTTACCTCCCCTCATTATCTCTAGTGATGAGGTTGATATTTTAATCAACAAGATTGTTAAATTAATAGAAACCGCGGACTAACTATGACTAAACATTTTATAGATTTTGACGATTATTCACACGAAGCACTGCAAAGGATTATTGATTCTGCAATGACGCTTAAGGCTGAACATAAATCTGGTGCCTTTAATAATTCATTAGAAAACAAAACCCTAGCGATGATTTTTGACAAATCATCGACCCGCACTCGGGTATCTTTCGAGGCCGGGATGACGCAACTTGGCGGCCACTCCCTTTTCCTTTCAGAGAGAGATATTCAGTTAGGTCGTGGAGAGCCTGTCATTGATAGTGCAATAGTTATTAGTTCAATGGTTGACGCTGTAATGTTAAGGGTTTCTTCACACGAAGATATTATTGAGTTCTCTAAGCACTCCTCTAAACCAATCATTAACGCCCTTTCTAACCAGTCTCATCCATGCCAAATATTGGCAGATTTGATGACCTACCAGGAACAAAGAGGTTCAATAAAGGGCAAAAGAATTGCCTGGATAGGTGACGGTGGTAATGTTTGTCAGACCTATATGCAGGCAGCTAAAATCTTCGGCTTCGAGTTAAACATCGCCACCCCAAAGGGTTATCAACCTAGCCAGCCTTTTATTGATAATTATCGAACTAGTGTCAGTCACTTTAGCGACCCTATGGATGCTTGCGATGGCGCCGATATTGTGGTGACTGATGTTTGGACCAGTATGGGAAAGGAGTCTGAGAAAAAACAGCGATTAAATGATTTTAAGGGTTATCAGGTCGACCAAAAAATGATGTCCGCAGCAAAAAGTGACGCTCTATTTATGCACTGTCTCCCTGCACATCGAGGAGAAGAGGTTAGTGCTGAGGTGATTGACGGTAAACAGGGCGCGGTCTGGGCCGCAGCTGAAAACCGATTGCATGCACAAAAGGCGCTACTTATCCATCTTATTGGCTAGTTGTTCTGAGACAGTTTGAGTTTCGCCTCTTGGTAGAATTTGACACCCCTGTGGATTTTTTCTCTACCCCTGGAAACGCGCCAAAGATTTGTATCTCTTAGTGAATAAACGCAGCCGCAGTACTCCTGCTGATAGAAGCCCTCTTTTTTTGACAATTCTAGCATCCTCGAAGAACCGCCTTTTTTACGCCAATTAAAATCCCAATATGGAATATGGTAAGGAGCCGATGATCTGGTGCCTGAAGCGTTTATTTGCTCCATATCTTTCCAGCGAGAGATGCCAAGCGTCGAAGAGATTATATCGAAACCGTTTTCGGAGGCATATTTTGCCGTGACTTCAAACCTCATATCGAAGCAAGTCGAACAGCGCTCGCCACGCTCAGGCTCATTTTCTTGACCTTTGGTCCTCTCAAACCACTCATCTCGGTCATAATCCGCATTAATAAATGGCATACCAAGCTTGTCAGCGTAACGCATATTCTCCTGCTTACGTAATTCATATTCCTCGATAGGGTGTATATTGGGGTTATAGAAAAAAATTGTAGTGTCGATATCTGAAGCGGCCATCGCCTCCATCACCTCGCCAGTACAGGGTGCACAGCATGAATGCAGCAGTAACTTCTTTTCACTACTAGGCGTGGTCAGCTTTGGTCGCTTGTAATTATCTAAGGAGTAATCTATTTGAGGCATTTCTTTAACTTCTTTAAGGTTTCCCATGCCTCCCTTTTGAAGCTCGTTTTGGCGATTATATCTTTCGGATGGTGGGTGTTAAAAATATGATCTTGTTGCGGACCAGTGTAGTCTCCCATTATTAATACCGCTTGTGCTGGGTATTCATTAATGACTTGTTCAAGGTCACTAGATTTAATAGACAAGCAGGTTGCATCATTTAAAGACAAACCAATTGCAGAAAGCATCTTATCTAGCAGTTCCTGCGTCTCACCGGGCTGACAGAATGAGTTCTGCGTAGTTGTCTCTAATATCAAGCATTTTGAGGCTGCTTTGTCAGTATTTGGAGCCACCTCGCTAATGTAGAGAAACTCAGGAATAGCTAAAGCCTCTAGATAATCATTTCTAGGAATTGACGTAGTCATATCTGTGGATGAGCTCGCTCAGTATTCTCCATAACCTTATTTAGGGCATGTACATAGGCCTTGGCTGAGGATGTAATGATATCGGTATCAACGCCCTGCCCATTGACAATTCTGCCTTCATGCTCAAGTCGCACGTTAACTTCACCTAAAGAGTCGGTCCCCTGAGTCACGTTGGATACGGAATAGAGCTGCAAAGTAGGCTCAATATTAACCAATGATAAGATTGCATTGAAGGTTGCATCAACCGCACCTGATGTTTTGGCAGAAGCGCTCTTCTCTTCGCCATTGATTAGAAGTGTAACATCGGCGGTGTTGTTTTTTCCTGACTCAGTGCAGACCTTGAGGGAAATCAAACGGATAACCTCTTCCGCTTCGGTTTGCGTTTCTGAGATCAATGCCTGTAAATCCTCGTCGAATATTTCATGCTTTTTATCCGCCAAGTCTTTGAATCTAGCAAAAGCATCATTAAACTCGGAATCTGATTCAAACTCAAATCCCAACTCACTTAGTCTTGCCTTAAATGCATTTCGACCAGAGTGCTTTCCAAGTACAAGCTTGTTGGCGTTCCAGCCAACATCTTCAGCCTTCATGATCTCGTAAGTTTCACGATGCTTTAGGATGCCGTCCTGATGAATTCCGGCCTCATGGGCGAATGCATTGGCGCCCACTATTGCCTTATTGGGTTGCACAACAAAGCCGGTAATTGAGGATACTAATCTTGAAGCGGAAAGTATATTTTCGGTATCAATTCTTGTGTCACAGTCAAAGATATCTTGCCTAGTACGTACAGCCATAACTGCCTCTTCGAGAGAGGTATTGCCTGCCCTCTCACCGAGCCCATTGATTGTACATTCGATTTGTCTAGCGCCATTAAGAACGGCAGAGAGCGAGTTAGAAACTGCCAAACCTAAGTCATTGTGGCAGTGGGCTGAAAATATTGCCTTGTCGGAGTTTGGTATTCTATCAATGAGCAATCTCATGGTTTCTCCGAACTGGTGCGGCACATTGTAGCCAACCGTGTCCGGGATATTGATTGTTGTCGCGCCTGCATCAATTGTGGCTTCGATAATGCGGCACAAAAAATCCAGCTCGGAGCGCCCAGCATCCTCCGGGCTAAACTCAATATTGTCGGTAAACTTTGTCGCTCTTTTAACTGAACGAACGGCTTGAGAAACTACCTCGTCAGGCGTCATATTGAGCTTCATTTTCATATGAATGTCGGATGTAGCAATAAAAGTATGTATTCTTGGTGAGTTGGTGTTTTTTAGCGCTTCACCTGCACGGTCTATATCTTTATCAAGCGCTCTCGCGAGAGAACAAACCGTTGAATCTTTGACAGCCTTTGCAACCGCTCTAACAGCATCGAAATCGCCCGGAGATGCTATAGCAAAACCAGCCTCAATAACGTCGACACGCATTTTTTCCAATATCTTTGCTATCCGAATCTTCTCGTCCTTGGTCATTGAAGCGCCAGGGGATTGCTCTCCATCGCGCAATGTTGTATCAAATATAATCAATTTATCGGACATCGGTAACTCCTTTTTGTTGTTCTAATTTTAGCTTAAGTTTTAGGGATAGACTTTCGTCTATAGAGATAATTATTGCCTTACGGCAATAATCGCAACAACGCAAGGAGGTTGCCGAGTGAAAGAGGTAGCAGTGAATTCGTATTTACTCTCATAGATGCTGATTATAAAGGAACTCAAGTGGATTTAGCTTGTTTTTTCTGATTACGTTTTTTATAAAGACCAATAATTGTAATAAAGGGGCCAGAAAGCATATAGATAAAGAAGAAAGTAAATAAAACAATATTAGGCTTATAGAGGAGCACAATAAGGCTTAGAACCGTCAACAATAGGAACCTGAACGACGCCTTATTTTTTGAATCAAACTCCTTGAAGCTGAAGTAACGTACGTTACTCACCATGAGCAATCCACAAAGTATTGTTATTGCGACGCCAATGTAATAGCTCAAAGAAACAACGCCAATATCAAAATATTCAAAATTCCAGAATTTCAGCCAAATCATGCTGGCAATTACACCTGCAGAGGCGGGCGAAGGTAGACCCTGGAAGTAGCGCTTATCAGCCGTGCCGACCTGGGTATTAAATCTTGCAAGCCTTAATGCCGCACAAGCCAAATAAATGAATGCGGCAAGCCAACCAATCCTTCCTAGATCAGACAAGGACCATTCATATACAAGGAGCGCAGGAGCTACCCCAAATGATACTAAATCTGAGAGCGAGTCATATTCCGCACCAAAAGCGCTCTGAGTATTGGTTAATCGGGCAACCCGACCATCTAGGGTGTCCCATAACATAGCAACCATTATGGAAATGGCTGCTAGAGTAAAGTCACCATTAATAGAGGCAACAATGGAATAAAAACCGGCAAACAAAGCAAAAGTGGTAATAATGCTTGGCAGCAGATAGATGCCCCTCTTGTTTTGTATTTTTTCAGTCACAATTAATAATGAAATTAAGCTGTGATAGACTAAATGATTAGTTTTTCGATTGATCTACCAACTTATTCTTTGCAATCCAAGGCATCATTGAGCGTAAACTCTCGCCAACTTTTTCGATCTGATGGTTACGCTGAACTTCGCGACGAGCCGGCAAATCACCAACATTGTTAATAAATTCCTTGGTAAATGAACCATTCTGGATTTCATTCAGAATTTTTTTCATTTCGGTTTTGGTTTCATCAGTGACAATTCTTGGACCTCTTGAAACGTCGCCATATTCAGCTGTATTAGAGATTGAGTAGCGCATATTGGCAATCCCGCCTTCATACAATAAATCAACGATCAGTTTTAGCTCATGAAGACATTCAAAGTAGGCCATTTCAGGTTCATAACCTGCCTCTACTAGTGTTTCAAATCCGGCCTGAACGAGTGATGTTGTGCCACCGCAAAGAACCACCTGTTCACCAAATAAATCTGTTTCGGTTTCTTCTCTAAAGGTTGTCTCAAGTATCGCAGTTCTGCCGCCACCAATTGCTGAGGCATAAGAAAGAGCTATATCTTTAGCATTACCTGTAGCGTCTTGTTTTATGGCAATTAGATCAGGAATTCCACCGCCCTTAACAAATTCTGAGCGAACTGTATGACCTGGCGCTTTAGGCGCTATCATTATGACATCTAGATCCTTCCTTGGCACGATTAAATCAAAATGAATATTAAGTCCATGCGCAAAAGCTAGGACAACACCTTGTTTTAGATTTGGCTCAATACTTTCAGCATATATTTTAGCTTGAAACTCATCAGGCGCTAAAACCATAACAACGTCTGCCCAGGCACTTGCATCTTCAACCGACATTACAGCGATACCTGCATCTTTTGCTTTGGCTGCCGATGATGAGCCTTCCCTAAGTCCAACTGTGACTTCTACGCCTGAATCCTTCAAATTAAGTGCATGGGCATGGCCTTGTGAGCCATAACCAATAATTGTAACTTTCTTGCTCTGGATAATTGAAAGGTCTACGTCATGATCATAATATCTATTCATTTTTTTTCCTTATTTTAAGATTGCTTTCTTGCCTCTAGAGATTCCAGTAACACCAGTTCTTGAAACCTCCATTATGATTGCCGAATCGAGCGCATTTAAGAAAGCGTTAATTTTCTTTGTCTTTCCTGAAATCTCGATGGTATAAGTTTTTTCAGTTACATCAACGATTTTACAAGAAAATATATCAACTAGCTGTTTGATATCGAGCTCGTCTTTGCTGGTAGGGCAAACCTTAACAAGCATTAGTTCACGTTCGACATGGTCTTGACTAGTAAGATCACTAACCTTTACAACCTCTATCAGCTTGTTGAGTTGTTTAACAATTTGCTCTAACACTCGATCATTTCCTGTACTCACGATTGTCATGCGAGACAAACCAGGATCATTCGTCTGCGCAACTGTGAGGGATTCGATGTTAAAGCCTCGCTGCGAAAAAAGGCCCGACACCCTTGATAGTGCGCCGGTTTCATTTTCTAAGAGTACTGAAATAATATGTCTCATAATTTATACCGCGTTCAAGTCAGTTTCATCTTTTGATACCATTTCATCACGCCCTGCCAATAACATGTCGCAATGGGCACCTCCTGCAGGAATCATTGGAAATACGTTTTCAGTTGGGTCTGTTTTAATATCGACAAAAACAGTGCGTTCTTTTTGCTTGAATGCTTCAAGCATAGCGGGCTTAAGGTCTGCCTCTTTTTCAACTAAAATACCCATATGTCCATAGCTCTCGGCCAACTTGACAAAATCTGGTAAGGCGTCCATATACGACATCGCATAACGCTTATCATAGAAAAACTCTTGCCACTGTCTGACCATCCCTAAGTATCCGTTATTGAGATTAATAATCTTTACTGGGGTGCTGTACTGCAACATTGTAGAAAGCTCTTGTGTCATCATCTGGATACTGCCTTCACCGGTAACACAGGCGACATCCTTCTCAGGCATTGCCAATTTGGCACCCATCGCCGCAGGCAGCCCAAAACCCATTGTTCCCAATCCGCCAGAATTGATCCAACGACGTGGTTCATCAAACATATAATACTGCGCCGCCCACATCTGATGTTGACCGACATCCGATGTCACGATAGCTTCGCCCTTGGTGACTTCATAAAGAGTTTCAATCACCGTTTGCGGTTTAATCACACCTGATTTCTTTCTGTAAGCCAAAGAGTCCACTTCCCGCCAGCTATTGATTTGTGACCACCACTTCGAGATGTCTTGAAGCTTTTTATCTTTTAATTCCTCGTTAAGAACCTCTAATACCTGCTTAACCTGACCAACGATTGGAATATCAGCGACAACATTTTTTGATATTTGCGATGGGTCAATATCAACGTGGATAAATTTAGCATTGGGACAAAATTTATCTAGATTGCCAGTAATCCTATCGTCAAATCTGGCGCCGATTGCTATCACACAGTCAGCGCCATACATTGCCATATTAGATTCATAAGTTCCATGCATACCCAGCATACCTAAAGACAATTCATCGCTACCTGGATAAGCGCCCAAACCCATCAAGGTCTGAGTGATAGGGAATCCAGACATGCGGGTGAACTCTCTCAGCTCATTGGAGGCATTACCAATCACGCATCCACCGCCCGAATATATTATTGGACGCTGCGAATTCAGAATTAACTCTGCCGCCTTTTTAATTTGACGATTACTCGCCTTGACTGTCGGCTTATAGGAGCGCATCTCGATCTCTTTGGGATAACTTTTAGGAGTTATCTGCTCAATAGTTATATCTTTTGGGATATCGATGACAACCGGGCCAGGACGTCCCGTGGTTGCGATATGAAACGCTTTCTTTACAGTGCTTGCAATCTCATTAATGTCTCTGACAAGGAAGTTATGTTTGACACAGGAACGTGTAATACCTGTAGCATCCACCTCTTGGAACGCATCCATACCAATCAATGGCGACGGCACCTGGCCAGAAATAACAACCATCGGAATGGAATCCATATGTGCTGTAGCTATCCCAGTAACTGCATTGGTAATTCCCGGCCCTGAGGTCACTAAAACAACACCAGGCTTACCGCTAGCTCGAGCATAACCATCCGCCGCATGCGCTGCACCCTGCTCATGTCTTACCAATACATGGATAATCTCGTCTTGCGTATCTAATGCGTCATAGATATGGAGGACTGCCCCGCCGGGGAATCCAAAGATATATTCCACTTCCTCGCTCTGGAGGCTATTTATCAGTATCTGCGCACCATTTGACTTCATGGTAATTAACACTAAATTAAAACTGTCAGATTATACCCAAAGTTTTCTCTTGGAAAACTCTTCGTTTCTATCCGTTTAAAGGGATAAATGAAGTTAAATAGCAGCTTGAGTAGTAAAAAAATATTTGTAAATTTAGAGTTTGTGATAAATTTAGAGTTCGTTCTGCCAATCTTCTGAATAATACTTAATTGGTGAATCAAGCTCTTCAAAAGTATCAACGCTGTATGCCTCAGGTTGGGACAGGATTGCTGATAACAGCTGATCGTTGAGCATATGTCCGGTTTTGTAACCCTCGTAGTAACCAATAAAATTACTGCCCAAAAGAAAAAGGTCGCCAACAATGTCGAGTATTTTGTGTTTGACAAATTCGTTATGGAAACGTAAGCCGTCTTCGTTAAGAATATTATCATCAGTCAATGCGATAGCGTTGTCAATACTTGCGCCTAGCGCAAGGTTTTGTTTTTGCAGCATCTCAACATCCCTTAAATATCCAAACGTGCGGGCTCTAGAGATCTCTTTAAGGTATGACTGTTTAGCAAAATCGATACTTAGTTTTTGACCGCTCTCTTTGACTTTTTTATGTTCAAAATCAATCTCAAGGGTTACCTTGAAGCCATTGTAAGGGCTAACCTGCGCCCAAGATTCACCATTTTCAACTCGGACCGAATCTTTAATAACAATGAATCGTTTATGCGCATCCTGTTCTTCTATCCCGGCAGACTGGATTAAGAAAATGAATGCTGCGGAAGAACCATCCATAATAGGCACCTCAAAGGAATCAAGCTCAACAATAACATTATCAATCCCTAGGGCAGAAAATGCCGACATTAGGTGCTCTACCGTTGAAACTTTTACGCCTTGGCTTTCTAATCCCGTTGACAAAATCACTTCATTAACAAAGGCGCTATGTGCGTGAACTTCTTTGCCTCCTGCGTCCAACCTTTTGAACACCACGCCATGGTCAGCTTTAGCAGGGATTAGGGTTAAATTTACCAGCTTGCCGCTATGGATGCCAACCCCCCTAGCTTTAACAGTTTTCTTGATAGTTCTTTGCTTTACCATTGACTAAAATTCTCCAAAAATTTTATCTTTAATTTTGCCAAAGGTTCCAGCTCTTCCTTTCGCTTTAACGAGCCCTTCCTGTGGGACATCTTCCTTATACATTAACAGCCCAATAACGCTCGCATATCGATAGTCGTCAAAGATAGATTCTGGAGCCGTAAAATTGTGCCGCTTGATAGAGCCCAGTTTAACTCTTTTCGACATAAATCCCCTCACAAATTCTTCACATCCGGAAATTCGAGAGCCCCCACCGCACAAAACTAGGCCTGATTTAAGGTTTTTGTCAAGACCTTGATGTTGCAGATTATTTTTCAATAATGAGAAAATGTCAAGGTAAGCTTCCTCGATAATTTCAGCCAATGTATGGCTTGATAGCTGGTGTGAGTCTCGGTTCGAGGTTTGAGCAAACTCAACAAACTCATCATCACTAATGAGAGTGGCTTTAACACATCCATAAACCTCTTTTAATCTCTGAGCTTCATTAAAAGATGTTCCATAGGCAAAGGCAATCTCTTCAGTCACGTGGTTGCCACCGATAGCGACAATGCCACTATGAATTATTCCTCCATGATGAAAAACCGAAAAATTTGTAATGCCAGCACCGATATCTATCAAACATACGCCGTTATCTTTTTCTTCCTGACTGAGCATCGCTTCAGAACTCGCTATAGAGTCAAGCACAAGTAATTCTACACTGAGGTCGCATTGCTTTAATGTGTACTCTATATTCCTCATGCTGGAACTTGAAACAGTTACGATATGAACATTGGATTCTAGTACATCGGCATCCATTTCGACTGGATTGTCAACTTTCACTGAACCATTGATAGTAAATTTCTTTTTAAAAACATGCAGCTTTTCTTTATTGGTGGGCATAGTGTATGCCTGTGCAGATTCCAAAACTTTGTTGACATCTAAGTTAGTAACGACATCTATAATGGGAACCTTTCCATAGCCCTCAAAACAACTTAGATGGCTATCTGAAAGATTTACACGTACGGTAGCTAAATCGACAGCTGAACTTTTGTGGGCCTGTTGAACTGCCTTTGATATTGCACGAGAGAGTGGCTCGATCGCATCCACAACACCTCTTTTTACGCCGGCTGAGGGACACATTCCTTGACCGATTACGCGCAGCCTATCATCCTCTCTTTCAGCAACAAGCACGACGATTTTATCTGTGCCAATATCAATACTCGCAATAAAATCGTTTCCAGCTGCCATATCGGTTAATTAATTAAGAAGGTTTGCATGAAAATTTTACCAAAGTTTTTAACTTGCAATGATCACTGTTTAATTAATTATTTGAATAATTTAGCCATTCATTTAAATGACTCAAATCTACTGTCTTGCCACTCAAAAGTCGGCGAAACATTTTAGCATTCTTCTGTCCGTGATACAGACCCAGAATGTGTCTTGTCATTGCCCTTACCGGGACATCAAGCTTTTGCTGTGTTTCAATATATTTCATATACTCAACGACTATCTCTTCACGTGGCTTTACAGCATCATTAAAACCAAAAACATGTCTGTCAATTTCTGTCAAAGTATAAGGTCGATTGTATATAGCTCTACCCAGCATCACACCGTCAACTTTTTTAAGATGGTTTAGCACTTCTTTAGTGCTTGTGATGCCACCGTTGATAGTAATTTTGAGTCGCGGAAAGTCTTTCTTTATCTGGTAGACCCAAGGATAGTTAAGCGGCGGAATAGTGCGATTTTGCTTCGGGCTTAAGCCTTGCAGCCAAGCCTTACGAGCGTGAATGATAAAGTGCTGACAACCTTTTTTATGAATGCGATAGACAAAATCGCCAAGCTGTTCATAACTTTCCATCTCGTCAATTCCAATTCTACTTTTGACACTGACAGGAATATCACAAGCCTCGATCATACTCTCGACGCAAGAAGCTACCAGGTCTGGCTCCTTCATTAAACAGGCTCCAAAACTACCCGACAAAACTCTCTCAGAGGGGCAACCTACATTTATATTAACTTCGTCATAGCCCCACTGCTTTGCAATCACTGCACACGCTGCCATTTCCACAGGGTCACTTCCGCCAATCTGCAGGACTAGCGGATGTTCGATTACGTTGTAATCTAACAAACGATTCTTGTCACCCTTTAAGATTGCTTTTGAGGTAATCATTTCGGTGTATAGTCGCGTATATTGACTAAGTAAACGATAGAAATAACGACAATGCTTGTCAGTCCAATCCATCATTGGGGCAACAGAAACACTATAAGATGCCATCAGGATTGCTTCAATAGTTGTTCTATTGAGTATTCCACACTCTGAGAGACAATACTCAACCTGTCGCCTTTAAATAAATGCGTGCTGGTGAGAACATTTCCGTAAGTAGAGAAGCCAAAACAAACCATACCGACTGGCTTTACAGTAGTGCCTCCTGAGGGTCCTGCAATACCTGTTATGGCAACACCGAAATCACTGCTAGAGTTTTTTATCACCCCCTTAACCATCTCAAGGACAACCTCCTCACTCACTGCGCCGTACTTTGTTATCGTATCTTTGTTAACACTAAGTAGATCCAACTTAGCTTTATCGCTGTACGCTACAAAACCACGATCGAAATAAAGAGAAGCGCCCGATAGACTTGTCAGGGCGCTTGCAAGACTTCCACCAGTGCAGGACTCTGCCACTGAAATAGTTAAGTTGTGTCGGGTCAAAAAATCTGCCAGAGCTTTGACATTATTTGTATTTATCATCCATCCTCCAATGCAATATTAACTATCTCGAACACATTATTCGATAAATTCTTGGATGCACGAATTACTTTAAGCCCACTCCTTTGTAGTTCGGAGTAATTCGACGTGTATCTTTTCCATAGATTAAATATGCCCACCAGTCTTGCAGCCACCTGGGGATTGATGCTGTCAAGCTCCAAGATGAACTCGCTGAATAGCTGGTAGCCATCCTGACAATGAAACTGCCGATGGTTTTGCGTAAAAGCACCAACGAGCGATCGAACCCTGTTAGGGTTCTTGATGGAAAAGAGCTTGTGTCTCATTAATTCTTTAACTCGAGCTGGTGTCGTTAGTGGAGAGAGGCTCTGATAGCTAAACCACATATCTATAACCTGTGCATCGTTCATAAATTCTTTATATATGCGTTCAATTACCTCGTCATGATAAGGGTTATGAGTTCTTATAAGAGCCTCAAAAGAAGCCATTTTGTCAGTCATACAGCTGGCATTATTAAACTGTTCATATGCCAATTCATGGCCACCACTGTTGGCTAAATATTTTAAGCAAAGATTTTTAAGCGCCCTCTCGCCAATCGACTCTGTAGAAAGATCGAATGGTTTATTGGTGCTTAATTTTTCATAGGTAGAGATTAAAGTCTCTTTGAGTCTCTTGCTAACTTTGTCTATTACATTTTCACGTTTTTGGTTTAACTTGGCGACATCAATTTCAGAAACGTTTTGGTGTAGAATGCGCTCTGCAGGGAGCTCTAACATCTTTGACAATAGGGCATAATCAGGCTCCTCTTTTAGTAGCCTCTCTATTGCATCGAACAGATTATTTTGATCAAACTGTTCTGGCTCTAAAATACATTGCAGCCATAAACTTTGTATGCTGTCCCAGCGATTAAATGGGTCTGTGTCATGCAGGGACAAATATAATTTATCTGCATTTGAGATATTAGAATTTAAAATTATTGGAGCTGAAAAAGCCCTAAACCATGAAGGTGTAGGCCTACTTTTGATGTCTTTGAATTCAATTGTTTTTTCTAACTTATCTATAAGTATTTCGCCCGAAGCAACCTCACAGCCTTCAGCATCAATAAGCCCAAAATTGTTAGGTACAACATAAGGCTTGGATTGATTTTTTTGTCTAAACGTGGCTCGATAAATGTTTTTCTTTGCGTCATATTCATCAACAACTTCGATTTCGGGCGTTCCTGCTCTGCTGTACCAAGGCATGAAGGCGTCAAAATTAAATCCATTGGCATCTGCCATACTGGCCACAAAGTCATCAATCGTAACTGCATCCCCATCGTGACGTTGAAAATATAACTTCATACCTTTTTGAAAACCCTCTTCGCCAAGAATGGTATGTATCATGCGAATAACTTCTGCGCCCTTGTCGTATACCGTTGCGGTATAAAAATTATCCATAACAATGTAGGACTCTGGTCTCACAGGATGAGCCATGGGACCAGAATCTTCGGGAAACTGTCTTGTTTTTAAGGATACAACATCTTCAATCCTTTTAATGGAGCGAGAACGTACGTCAGAAGAAAACTCCTGGTCTCTGAACACGGTCAAGCCCTCCTTCAGGCTTAACTGAAACCAGTCACGACAGGTTACCCGGTTGCCTGTCCAGTTGTGAAAATATTCGTGAGCAATGATTGACTCAATGTTAAGAAAGTCGCTATCAATTGTCGTGTCTTTGTTGGCTAAAATGCAGTCAGAATTAAAAATGTTCAGGCCCTTGTTCTCCATCGCTCCGCTATTAAAATCATCGACCGCAACGATCATGTATATATCCAAATCGTAGCAAAGACCAAACCTGTCCTCTTCCCATTTAAATGCTTTCTTCAAAGACTCCATCGCGAAGGCTGTTTTGTGTATATTGTGGGGCTCAACATAGAGCCTCAAGTCGACCTCTCTAGCTGAGCTTGTTGTATAGCTATCATTCAGGGATTCCAATGTGCCGGCAACCAAGGCAAACAAATAACACGGCTTGGGTGCGGGGTCGTGCCAGCTTGCATGCGAGCTTGACTCCTCTATTAAGTTGCCATTACTCAGCAGAACCGGATATTTGCCTCTATCTGCATAAATATGGGTTGTAAATACACTTAAAACATCGGGTCTGTCGAGGTAATAGGTTACCCTCCTGAAGCCATGCGCCTCGCATTGGGTGCAAAAGTTACCACTCGACTGATACAGTCCGTTGAGGTCGGTATTACTTTCGGGGTGGATGCGATTTGTTATTTCCAAAACAAAGCTATTGGGTGGTCCAATCAACAATAAACCATCATCCTTGAGCTGATAGCTCGGTTCAATGCCATTTACTTTGATCGACAACAGTTCCATCGACTCGCCATTTAGAAATAGCTCACTCGCTTGGGAATCGTATTTGGGGTTTTTATAAAACGAGATTGTTGAAGAAACAATTGTTTCGTCGTACCTGAGCTCAAAACTAAGTTCTGTTGTTTCGATTAGAAACGAACTTGGTGTGTAATCTTTACGGTAGACGGGTTGAGGGGCTAGAGTAGTAATAGAAGCGCTCCTAATAAAATTCTATAAACGACAAAAGGCAGAAAACCGATCCTGTCAACCAGACGGATGAAGAAAACTACTGTCACATAGGCGGTGGCTGCTGAAATAACGAATCCAAGTGTTAGCATCAACCAATCAACTTCAGCGGACTCATTCACAAGATCAAATATGTTTGCTAGCGTTGCTAGAGTAATAACCGGTATCGCCAACAGGAAGGAAAACTTAATCGACATTTGTCGCGAGAGTCCGATTAACAGGGCGGCAGTAATCGTAATGCCAGAACGAGATGTTCCAGGTATAAGCGCGAGAGCTTGAAAGCACCCAACTATCAGAACATCTGAAACTCGAATTACATCACGCACCCTATCCAGTCGACGATGTAGCCAGTCTGAAAAACCCAACAACAAGCCAAAAAAGATTGTTGCAAAAGCTATCACCTCAACCGACCTTAGATTAAGTGTAATATCGTCCTTAAAGTAAATGCCGGCTAAACCCACCGGTATTGTGCCCAGCAAGACAGCCCAAGCAAGACCAGCATCGCCCTCTAATCTTCTTGTTTGCAGAGAATTAAAAAAACCCTTCGACATCGACAACAAGGAGCAGCGGTAATAATAAACGATTGCGCACAGTGTTCCGAAATGCAGAACCACATCAAAGGCCAAGCCCTGGTCTTTCATCCCAAAAAGCTTAGGCATAAGCACCAAGTGCGCTGAGGATGATATTGGTAGAAACTCAGTTAAGCCCTGTAGCAGGCCAAGGACGATTGTTTGAAATATATCCATACTCTGATCTAAAGCTTACTTGTAAGGTCCTGTTCTCTGAAACCATCTAATTTTACTGTCTGTTTTTTTGACAGTGCCAATACTTTAAAACTTTCACCCATCGCGCTTGGAAGAACCAACTGCTTGATTTGCTGGGCAAGCTGTATACGTTTTGCGTTATCCTTTTCCTCCGAAAGGTAGTTCTCGATACCGAGCGACAACAAAAACATTGTTTGATTGCAGTAGCCTAAAACTTCAAATCCAGCATCGCATGCTTGATCAGCAATATCTGAAAAGTTTACCGAAGTCGTGATGTCTTGCTTGCCGACATTTTCAAAAGGATTGTCACTGGCTTTATGTTTGTGATAGCAGCGAAGGGTTCCTTCACTGCGCTGAGGATGAAAATATTCAGTTCGATCCATCCCGTAATCTATCAGCAATACAACACCATCAGACATAGCCTCATACAAAGACTCAATCCAGGCCAACGCCTGCAGGTTAATTTCGGTTTTGTAACCTTCAGTGAAATTGGCAGTTGGCATTTTCATCAATCCCGAATAGGGCTCATCAAACAAACTCCATTGAAACCGCCCGTCTATATAGTCGACCCCCAGCTCAACAAATCTTCCTTCACTAAACATTAATCTCTTTGCTGGCATAGCATCGAGAACCTCGTTTGCAATAACAACACCGGAGAATTTTTTTGGCAGTTCGCTCAGCCACTCAACAATATCAATAAGTTCAGGGAGTACTTTTGAAATGGTTTCGTATTGCTGCTGTTTTAACTGCGCACTCAACTCTAAAATGTAGTACTTTTCAGGTAATGAATTTAGTCTAGCTAACTCGAAAAGTAACTGCGCCGCCAAAACCCCGCTACCCGCACCGAACTCTAATATGCTGGTGTTCTTATTCAGAACCTGCTTACACTGCCTAGCTAATGAGTAACCAAACAGGTCTGATGTCTCAGGTGCGGTGATAAAGTCACCTTGACGACCAATAGCGCTTGCATTGGAACGATAATAACCAGTTTCTGGGTTATACAAAGCGAGATTCATAAATACGTCAAATCCTATTGGCTTAGAGTTTTGACGAATAGTTTGAGATATAATGTCTTCCAGATTCATAAGCAAAATTTTATACTTTCACGGTGCAGGTTTGATTAGAATAGCGTGAATTTGAATCTAATACCAAATTATTATTTAAACTATATGAAAACAGCTTTAATTACCGGTGGCGCTGTAAGGATTGGGGCACAAATTGTTAAAACACTCCATGAAAGCAATTATAGAGTTCTGGTGCATTGTCATCAATCTAAAGAAAAGGCGCAAACTCTGTGCGATGAACTCAATGCTAAAAATTCCAATTCAGCCGAGGTGGTTTGTGCGGACCTTAACTCAGTCAGCCAGATTAATAAACTATCCGACGAAATTGAGTCTCTAGATCTACTGATAAACAATGCATCCGTTTTCTATCCAACACCTCTGTCAAGCGCAACGCATGACGACTGGGACAATCTAATCAATGTCAATCTCAAAGCTCCGTATTTCTTGGCCACCGAGCTGAGCAAAAAATTAACGATCAGCAATGGCTCAATAATCAATATAGTTGACATTCACTCCGAGCGCCCCTTAAAGAATCACTCTATCTATAGCATTTCCAAGGCCGGTTTAAAAATGCTGACACTCTCTCTAGCAAAAGAGCTTGCCCCCAACGTTCGTGTAAACGGCGTCTCGCCAGGCTCCATCGTTTGGCCACAAAATAAAGGCGCGATTAGTGACAATGAAAAGAGAGTTATACTAGACAGAGTGGCCCTAAAAAGACAAGGAAAACCCAAAGATATAGCTGAAGCGATCCTATTCCTAGTCCGATCAGATTACATTACTGGTCAGATAATTAATATTGATGGCGGTAGAACGCTTAATCAGTAGCCTTTTATAGTTCATAATACGCCAAATAAGCCTGCTGAATCAGCTTCGGTTTATGGTATAATGATTTAGTCGGACATTTTATTTCGACCAAAAAGAATTTTTTTTTAAAGCCGTGAAGGTAAAAAACCTCAAAAGGCTAACAATTTATGGGCTATTTGAAGCCGCCTACAGAAACCTTATTTAGTAATTGATGACTCTTATTAATCACAATTTAATCCCAATTCAATGCGCTCGTATTGAGGCTATGTATGTACTCAATAGTCCTAGTATAAAAGGACTTTATCATGAATCACATTTTAATCAATGCAACTCACCAAGAGGAAATTCGAGTTGCTATAACCAAGGATGGAAAGCTTACTGACCTAAACATAGAGACCAGCCTAAACCAGAAAACAAAAGGCAACGTATATAAAGCGAAAATCTCTCGTGTAGAGCAGTCACTCGAGGCTGCATTTGTCGACTACGGCAAGGAAAAGCATGGTTTCCTTCCATTCAAAGAAGTTTCAGATTTTTTTGCCATCGGCGTCAAGCCGAAGGGTGAAAAATTAGCTATAAGCGATGTCCTCAAAGAGGGACAAGAAATCATTGTGCAAATCGAAAAAGAGGAGCGAGGTAACAAGGGCGCCGCTCTTAGTACCTATGTTAACTTGGCAGGCGCTTATATGATTCTGACGCCAAACAACCCCAAAAGTGCGGGAATTTCAAGACAGATTAGCCAAACCGACAGGCAGGCACTAAAAAAACTATTGCCAGAACTGAATCTGCCAAAACACTCCGGATTGATCATTCGAACTGAAGGCTCTGGCAAGAACCTGGAGGAGCTTCAATGGGAAGTCGATCATCTCACCAAGCTGTGGAAATCAATCAAAACAGCCGCCAAAGATGAAAAAGACCCCTTCTTAATCTATCAAGAAAGTGACATCACAGTTAGGGCTCTACGTGACTACCTGAGAGAGGATACCGATAGCGTCATTATTGACGACTTGGCAACCTACCAAAGTGCGAGGAACTTTATAAGCTTCGTGATGCCTCACTATCTTGATCGTATCAAGTATTTCGACATTACAGAACATTCATTGTTTGCTCATATGAGCGTTGAGTCACAAGTCAAGAGCGTCTTTAATCGGGAGGTTTCGCTTAAATCCGGAGCAACCATAGTTTTCGATGCCACTGAAGCCTTGACCGCGATAGATATCAACTCTGCACGCGCAACAAGAGGTTCCAATATCGAAGAGACCGCTTTCAAAACGAATCTAGATGCATCGAAAGAAATCGCCAGGCAGATGCGGCTTCGGGATATCGGTGGACTTGTGGTAGTCGATTTTATTGACATGGCTTCGACAGGTAACAGGGAGTCAATCGAAAAGGCGATGGAAAATGCTACAGCTAACGACAGAGCTCGCGTGCAAATTGGCTCAATATCAAGGTTCGGACTGCTAGAACTGTCGCGCCAAAGGTTAATGAGCTCTGTGACCGAATCAACCGGCAGAAGCTGTCCGCAGTGCAATGGCAGAGGCTCAATCCCGACTATCCCGACATTGGCTCTGTACATCGTTCGTCAACTCGAAGATAAATGCAATTCAGACAAAGCCATGAACGGCTTTACAGTGCAGTCATCCATTGAAGTTGTCACCTATATTCTGAATGAAAAGAGGCAGCATATACAGGCTATAGAAAATAAGCATAACATTAAAATTACTCTGCTTCCTAACCAGTACATGCAGTTCCCTGATTACAGCATCAATAAGCAGAAAGGTAACAAAAGAACTCACCATAGGAGCTATCAAGGCATCTCAAAGCCCCAAGTCAGCCCTATCCAAGCAGGGCTTGTTGAGCAGCCTGAGTTGCCAGTAGTAACCGACAACCATCCGACAACCAAGAAGCCTGGAAAAAAGGTGTCGCTGTTTAGTAAGTTTCTTGAATCTCTAACCGTGAGCAGCACTGAAGAGGAACCAAAAAAAGAGAGGCAGCAGAACAGAAATCGAGGTCAGAACAGAAATCGAGGTCAGAACAGAAATCGAAACCAGAACAGAAATCGAGCTCAAAGCGGCAACCAGAACAGAAATCGAGCTCAAAGCGGCAACCAGAACAGAAATCGAGCTCAAAGCGGCAACCAGAACAAGGACCAGGGCAAGAGCGCAAAAGAAAAACAAAAAACCGCCAGCAAGGTGAAATAGTATTTCGATGCATGGATAAGTATACAATCTTTGGTAACCCGATTCACCATAGCCTGTCGCCGAAGATACATAAGCATTTTGCAAAGCAAACTGGCCACCTAATCAGTTATGAAAAGGTCCTCGCTCCGCTAGATGACTTCGAAGGTTATGTTAAGGATTTTGTTATTTCGGGAGGAAGAGGATTTAACGTTACCGTCCCCTTCAAAGTCGAGGCTTATGATTTATCTAATGAGCTCACATCTCATGCCAAAACCGCTGGAGCTGTCAATACGGTTAAAGTTGAAGATGGTCGACTATTTGGCCATAATACTGACGGGATCGGGCTTGTTGCTGACCTGTGTGAAAACCTAGGGCTAGCCATCAAAGACAAGGATATTCTCGTTCTAGGCGCTGGTGGCGCTACCAAGGGGATCTTGCTGCCGTTACTAGAACAAAAACCTGCTCGTATACTGCTTGCCAATCGAACAAAATCCAAAGCCCTTGATTTGGCAAATTCTTTTAGCAAGTTTGGCAAGGTGTGTGGTTTTGGGCTTGAACAAATAAAGGACAAACCGGTAGACATAATCATCAACGCTACTAGCGCCTCCTTGGATGGAGTGATGCCGGATATTCCCTCAGGCGTTGCCAATGGTGCTTTTTGTTATGACCTTATGTATGGCAAAAAAACGCCATTCATGGAGTGGGCGTCAAGCAACGGCGCTATAAGAGTTGTCGATGGCCTTGGAATGCTCGTTGAGCAAGCCGCAAGTTCTTTTGAGTTTTGGCGGTGCGAGAAGCCCGATACTATAGACTTGCTTAGCTCCCTTAAGGAGATAGCCGACTAATAGTCCAGCCATCTTCACTTCTCTGGTAGACAAAGCGGTCATGGAGCCGACTCTCCCTGCCCTGCCAAAACTCTATAGTCCTCGGTATTACCCGGTAACCTCCCCAAAAATCTGGCAAAGGCACCTCGCCACTTGAGAATTTTTGTTTCATTGACTCAAACTGACTCTGCAATATGCCTCTAGAAGAAATCGTTGAAGACTGTTTAGACGCCCATGCGCCGATTTGTGAATCTTTGGGCCTTGAGGCAAAATATTTAATCGATTCTAGGCCTGACACCTTCTCCACACTGCCAACAATTTTTATCTGCCTCTCAAGAGCCAACCAGGGAAACAAAAGGGCCGCCTCTGGCCTCGTTTCGATTTGGCGCGATTTGTTTGATTCATAATTGGTGTAAAAAACAAACCCCTTATCATCGAAATACTTGAGCAGCACAGTGCGTATGCCAATCTCGCTTTCATCGGTAGTTGCTAGGCTCATAGCGCTAGGCTCGACGATGCCTGAGTCTATTGCCTCAGTAAACCAAAGTGAAAACTGCTTAACCGGGTCACCGTCGAGCTTAGACCGACTGAGCCCGTTTTTACGAAATTCCTTTTTGAGATTTGTTAAATCGACTGTCATTGCATCTACTATTAAAAAGGTATCAGGTTGCTCTTTTTAGATTCTGTCAGTTGCTGAGTAATGAGTGCCTTGACTGGAGGAAAACGGTTAGCGAACTTGAGCACCAGCTTGCGAATCTGCTTGACTGCAGAAGTGTCGTTGGTAAACAGCGCAACAATCCCGTTGGTGCCAAAATACATTAATCTAGAAAAATTGATATGTTTTCTTTCATAATCTCTAAGTACCTCGTCTGAACCAATATCCAATCCATTATCAAGCGCCCTCTTAACGGCTAGCGATAACAGATCCTGCCCTTTCAGTCCTAGATTGAATCCATGCGCGGTTACCGGATGCATGCCCACCGCAGCATCACCTACAAGGGCAAACCTTGTGGCTCTGAATTTTTGTGCATAGACTCCAACTAGGGGGTAAGAGTGGCGTTCCCCTATCTGTTTCATTTGACCTAGCTTTTGCTCAAAACCCTCGGTCGCCATCTCGTTAAATTTTGTCTTGCTAAGACTGAGTATTTCCTTGGCATCTTCTGTAGAGACTGTCAATATAACAGAAGAGACATTGCCATTCAGAGGCAATAGTGCTAATGTGTGGCCATAGTTAAAACACTCTAGCGCGACATGGTTGTGACCCTTTTCATGCTCCATCCTAGTCGCAATCATGACCTTGGAGAAATCCTTCATTAACGAAGGTATGCCCATTTTTCTCCTGATTTCAGAGAAACGGCTGTCAGCGGCTACAACGAGCCTAGTCTTAACGGTTTTGCCGTCGGAAAGTGCAACCTCTGCACCAGAATTGCTTGTATTGACATCTTCAACACTAACGCCAGTCACAATGTCGACATTTTTAGCTTGCAATACCCTCTCGTAGAGCGCCTTTCTGATCAAGTAGTTTGGGACCAGATAGCCAAGCGCCTCAATCGAGGACTTTTTCGCATCAAAATCTAATAAAGAGTCTGAACTGCCGCTATAAACCTTGGCCTCCTTCAGGAGACTCACCTCGTCTTCATCAATAAGCGACCAAACGCCAAGCCCATATAGAATTTTTCGGGATTGATGCGTAAGTGCGATTTCACGACCATCCTGCTGTGGGTCTGAAATAGACTCGACCGACGACCTTTCAACTAATAGCAGCTTTATATTTTGGTTAAACATGGAGCAGGCAAAGCTGAGTCCAGCCGGCCCGCCTCCAATAACAACAATGTCGTAGTCCATTTCGTTCCGAAGGTAGTTTGATATCCGCTCATTTTAACACTCTTTAAAAAATGGATATTGACCTATATCAATTCGTATCCATTGACAACAGGGCAAAATAAACATTCACTCAGAATCAATCCATGCCATATCAAATAACGCCGAGAAAAATGAAGCCAAACACTGCTCTGGCTATGCATAACCTTATAAGACAGATAAAGTCAGCTATCCCTTTTGACCTTGGCAAGACAGATGCCTGCCCCGATAGCTGCAGGGGGTGCTCTGTCAAGTTGATCGATTTCTTGGAGGTTGAGATTGAGGGCTGGGAATTCAGACTGGTAAATAACGAAACTCCGAACTTTAAAGACCTTGACAAGCTCGCAAAAACTGCCAAAAAGATTCGCAGGGTATTAATTAATAACGGCCTTATTGATTGCCCTGCTTAGACTTCTCAATCTGATCTAGCCAGTACTGGCTTTTCTCGAGATTTTTCTCGGTGCCGATACCGTCTCTATACATTTCGGCAACTTTTATTTGAGAGTCTAGATTGTGCTTTCTTGCAGCCAAAAGGTAATACTCATAGGCTTTCTTGAGGTCTTTGTCTACGCCTTTGCCGCTTTCATACATTTCAGCAAGGTTATGTTGCGCATCAAGGTAACCCTGCTTGGCGGATAAACTGAGCCAGCTAAAAGCCTTATCAAAGTCAACCGGCACACCGACACCTAGATAGTAAATGGCCCCTAAAGAGTATTGCGCTTTGGGATGTGATTGTTTGGCCGCCTTGTTTATATACTCAAGTCCCAATTCATCACTTTGTTCTACACCCCAACCACCGATATACATAATCCCAACAGCAGTCATTGCATCCAAGTCGCCAGTATTAGCTGCAAGCACAAAAGCCTTGAGCGCCTTATCATAGTCCTTTGTCTCAACCAACTCCTTTCCTCTTTCGTATAGCGAAGAGTCTGCATTAACACAGAGGGTCGTGAACAAGATTAATAAGAAAGATAGAAACGGCTTCATGAGTTGAAAATTTTATACCAAATTATTGCATTGTAGTTAAGGGTTTAGCAAATCATCTGACTTTGCCGCGAAAACAAAATCGCTTTCAGTTAGACCGTTTATTTTGTGAGTCCAAATTGCAACCATGACTTTCCCCCAGGCAAGATAAATGTCTGGATGATGGTTCTGCTCCTCGGCCAAATTGCCAACTGCATTTGTAAAACCTAAAGCTTCCACAAAGTTTGGAAATTTGTAGAGTTTTTCTAAGTGATGCTCGTCTACAATTGACCAGCCATTAACAAGCTCCTGATAGAGATCATCAAGCTCCTTGCCACTCAAAGGCGAAACTCCTCCACTACAAGGTATACAGGTTTTTTGTGATAATTTTGTCATATTAGTAGACTGGAAATAAAAGTTGCATTGATGAAAAGGTTTGATCTTTCTAGATATATTATAGCAAAGTCGAGTGACTATAAATTCCATAGGCTTGAGAATAAATTTTCACCGATAACAAACCTAAAATGAATTTTGAACTTGATTGTCTTATTGGTATATACTAGGTTCAGATTGACATGGAGTCTTATTTTAAAAACAACAAAGGAGAGAAATAATGAACACTATGGTACTTATAGAAATCAAAAATGCGACTTATGATGATTGGAAAAAAGGTTTTGACGATCTAGCAGACACGAGAGCGCAATTTTCAACTAATGCAATGGTAGGTAAGGTGGATGACCATACCGCACTTGTTGCGGTAGATGTCTTTGACCCGGCAGGCATGATGGCAGCGTTTAACTCGGATGAAGCTAAAAAACTTGCTGAAGAGATGGGCGTTGTAAGGACGCCATTTAAACTTCAGCCAATGGGTTAGTTGGTTTTTTATGTGAGGATATATTCTTATTTACTATGAATTAATCCACATGATTTTTTTACATAAATCGACTTAACTATACCCTCTTTTATATATGATAGGATATGAACTTGAGGAGGAAGAATGAGCAATTCAGACCGTAAGCCTGTACAACCAATTAGTGGTACTGTGCTTCCACGTTTTGCTGGCCCCTCGACATTTGCTAGATTGCCTGAACTTCGTGATGTCCCGCATTGTGATGTGGCCATCGTAGGCATTCCATTTGACTCAGGGACCAGTTATCGTCCTGGTGCTAGGTTTGGACCACAGGCCATACGCCAGGCTTCAAGACACCTTCGCACTCAATATCATCCGGCATATGACACCGAGCCTTTTGCTGAACAGCAAGTGGCGGATGCTGGAGATATATCTTGCAACCCCTACAATATCGAAAAAGCAGTGAAGGAAATTCAAACGTCTGCAACAGAATTGTTAGGAAAAGCGGCTAGTATAATTAGCCTTGGAGGGGATCATACAATTGCCTTGCCACTGCTGCGCGCAGTCAATAATTATCATGGACCGGTTGCACTCGTACACTTTGATGCACATCTTGATACTTGGGACACCTATTATGGAGCGCCTTATACCCATGGCACCCCATTTCGGCGAGCAGCCGAGGAAAAACTGTTCTTAGAGGAGGCTTCAATGCATGTTGGTATTCGGGGGCCTCTGTACTCTAAGGATGATCTAAAAAACGACAAGGAGTTAGGTTTTAAAGTTATCCATTGCGATGAACTCCAAAATGAAGGGTTAGACCATGTCATTAAGCGCATTAGAGATCGTGTCGGAGATAACCCTATGTATTTATCGATTGATATTGATGTATTGGACCCCTGCCATGCACCCGGCACAGGAACACCTGAGATAGCAGGAATGTCTTCACGAGAGCTTGTAGGTGCCTTGAGAGGATTGGCAGGGTTAAACATTATTTCTGCTGATGTTGTGGAAGTTGCCCCGGCATATGATCATGCTGAATTAACTTCTTTGTCGGCGGCAACCACAGTTTTTGAAATTATAAACCTGCTGGCCTATTCCCGCAAACGAAAAACCTAAATCGAGCCCTCACCCACATAAAACGGAATTTGGTCTTTTATCCTTTATATTCATTAGCTCCAAAGTGATACGAAAACTCTTATGAGCACAGAAAGAACAGCGAGAAAAAATAATTCAAACGATCTCGAGGCTGGTTTCGAGATTTTGGATGATTTTGCTAGGTTCGATCAGAAAAATGATGTCTTTCGCCGAGCCTGGTGGGACGATTCCATTAAAAGCAAAAAAACCGAACTGTTCTATTCAACTTACCGCGAGCCATTAAAAAACTGGCGCAAAGCAGACGGTTATACGCAGAAAGACTATGCCCTAAGAAACGCCGCCTGGCATGTGAGCGATATCTTGACCGAGATTAATAAAAATGAAGATCGGAGAGAGGGTTTTTCAGATGCCTTTACCCTGCAAACTTCCGTTGCGGATAAACAAATTGATATGGGCACAGAGCGACAGGCAAGCGATGAAATCAAGAAAATTGCTCTGTCATTCGGAGCTGGGCTTGTGGGTATCACAAACTACGACAATCGCTGGGAATACAGCAAGAAATTCAGCGATCTGAGCGGAACTTCTAGGCCTGCTGAAATCCCTCATGCTTTGAATAGTGTTATCGTCGTTGCACAGCCCATGGACTATGAATGGGTTAGAACTGTTCCTTCTGCCCTTAGCGGTTCGGCAACGGGGCTTGGGTATTCTCATGACGCCCTTGTCGTTCTGTCGCTTGCGCAATACATACGCAATCTTGGCTACGAAGCTACAGCCAGCATGAATGACACGTCCCTGGCAATTCCTTATGCGATCAAGGCCGGTATTGGTGAATATGGCAAACACGGCTTGCTGATTACTCCAAAGTACGGCCCCCGAATCCGTCTGGGAAAAGTCTACACTAACATGCCTTTAGCTCACGACCAACCGATAGCTTTCGGTGTCAAGGAGTTCTGTGAAATCTGCAGACGCTGTACAAAGGGCTGCCCTGTTAAAGCTATTCCAGATGGCCCTCCATCAACAGCGATACACAACCAGTCAAACATTCGCGGCGTTCGAAAATGGTCTGTAGATGGTGAAAAGTGCTTTGGATTTTGGGTATCGCAAAACACCGATTGCTCCATCTGTATACGAGTATGCCCATACAACAAGGACTATTCTCGCTGGCTTCATAGATTAGGCCTTCGACTTGCAGGCACAGGACTGCGCCACTTTATGCTCTGGCTTGACGTTAAGCTAGGCTACGGAGAAAGGCAAAAATCCTC
>CAJWTP010000015.1 GCA_913047325.1 uncultured Gammaproteobacteria bacterium | reverse complement strand
CAAAAGTTGATGATGACACGCTAGGGGTTAGCGCAATTGCGGAGGTCGGCCCAGCCAGCCATTTCTTTGGTGCGACACACACTATGGAGCGATATGAAACGGCTTTTTATACTCCGCTATTGTCTGACTGGCGAAACTTTGAGTCTTGGAGGGATGGCGGCTCGCTTGACGCAACCCAACGGGCTAATAAAATATGGAAACAACTTCTTGCCGAGTATCAAGAGCCAAAACTTGAGGCAAGTGTTGAGGAGGAGCTTTCCTTTTTTGTAGAGAAAAGAATTTCTGAAGGAGGCGTGTCATCGCTTTAAGCGCTAAAGTCAGGGCAAACTACAAAAGCTCAACAACGCTATCATTTTCCTTGGTTAGATCTTGATTGTTTTTCATTGCTCTCCACGACACAAAAAGGCCGCTGGTAATAATAATCGCTAGCCCAACAACCGCCTCTTTTGTTGGTATAAATTCAAAGACTATATAGCTTAAGATAATAGCGACAACAATCTCAAAGTAGTTGAAAGGGCTTAGCTCTGAAGCACTTGCATACTCAAAGGCTTTGATAATCATAAAATGAGATATCGCCGCCACAAGGCCCATTGCAGCAGCCATTAAAATCTCAGTAAGATCTGGCGTCTCCCACACCGAAAAAGCCATCGGACCGAGAGCAATTGTACCAACCACGGCAGTATAGAAAAGGGTTAGCAGCGGCGGGCAACTATGTCTGAGATTTCTTGTAGTGATAATATAAAACGCATAACAAAAGCCCGCAATAAGCGCATACAGAAGAGTGGGCTTAAACTCTTCAGTGTTTGGTTGAAGGACAATAACAACACCAACAAATCCAACCAACACACCAGCCCCAATATAGAGATCAAACCTCTCCCCTAAAAAGAAAGGAGCGAGAGCCGCGACCACCAAAGGCGAAATAAATAACAGAGTTAGTGCGTTTGGAATTGGGTTGGTCTTAATGGCGGCAAAAAAGAATAATGTTGCCAGCGCCAACATCAGACTACGTAGTAAGTGAAAGCCTGCCTTGCTTGGCATCTTCCACCAATTTAGTTGTCGCCAATAGAGCAACGGAATTAGCCACAATGTATGAAAAGCAAAACGAGACCAAGCAACCTGCATCACCGGATAATTTTCACTAAGCATCTTTGCTAGAACGTCAAGCATCGGCACAACCGACATTGCCCCCAGCATAAACCCTATTCCTGTTAAAAGCTTTTGATTGTTGAAGTTCATCTAGTTGGATACCTCAAGAAATATCATGATTGTACAAGAATGGGGTCCAAGTGAGGCGGTAAAGGTGGTGCCGACGGTCGGAGTCGAACCGACACAGCTTGCGCTACAGCCCCCTCAAGGCTGCGTGTCTACCAATTCCACCACGTCGGCTTAATTAATTTTCTGGTACGTCTGACGAGCTGTTGTTTGTCGCTGGCAGGTCAGATTCTGTGGCGTCTTCACTCACTGTTTGGACCATAATGCTCTGACTTGAGTCAACCGTAGTTTCGCTTGTAGCAAGATATGCCAAACTAATGCTTGTAATAAAAAACGCTGCGGCCAACGCTGCGGTTAGTTTATATAAAAAAGAATGCGCTCCTCTTGCTCCAAAAACTGCGCCTGCTGCGCCCGAACCAAAGCCAGCGCCAGCGCTTGCCCCCTTGCCGTGTTGAATTAAAATTAATCCAACCAAGCCCAAAGCTAGCAACACATGGACAACCAAAATGATTTGAAATGACATATTAACCTACCCTACAAATTTGTAAAAAATCCTCTGGCTTAAGAGACGCGCCTCCAATTAAACCTCCATCAATATCAGCACAAGCAATAAGCTCATTCGCGTTCGTCGCATTCATACTGCCTCCGTACAAAATAGGTGTTTGCTGTGCTACGCCGTTGTCTTTATTTGCCAGAAGTTGACGAATAAAAGCATGTACCGCTTGTGCTTGTTCAGGCGAGGCAGTTACGCCCGTGCCAATTGCCCAAACAGGCTCATAAGCGACAATAATGTTTAAAAAAGCCTCAATACCAACTAGCTCAACAACCGTATTAATTTGAGCATCTACAACACTCTCGGTCTCTCCAGCTTCCCTCTGTTCTAATGTCTCTCCCACACAGAACAATGGAATTAAATCGTTATCTAGGGCGGCCTTTACTTTTTCAGCAACCATTATATTGGTTTCTCCATAGAGGCTTCTTCTTTCTGAATGGCCAACAATCACATGTTGTGCGCCAAAATCCTTAATCATCTTTGCGCTTACTTCTCCGGTGAAAGCTCCAGACATATTTAAATTTAAGTTTTGAGCGCCAAGCTTGATTTGACTATGGGTTATTAGTGCTTCAACTTGTGATAAATATGGAAATGGCGCACAAACAACAACCTCAGAGCTAACATTTCCCATGCCAGACAGTATTCCCAACACCAGTTTATTAACAGATTCCTTGCTGGCATTCATTTTCCAGTTGCCAGCCACAATAGTTTTTCGCATTGATTGTTGGAGTTATTAAAAAGAGGGCAATGTTACGCTATTATGGGCTAAAAATCAATTCTTAAGCCCCTAAAACACAAGGTATTTATACACAAAGACTATCCAATAGCGCCGCCGCCTGTTAGCGCCATAAAAGACCCTTAGGGGGCTATTCTATCAAACACTCCAATCATCTCTTCTATACAATAGGTATCATTGGTACATCATTTTAACTTTTGATTTTATTTATCTTATGTCTCAAACTTGGGCTAGGTGCTTAGACTCGCTAAAAAACTCCCTGCCTCTTGGTCAGTTTAGTGTCTGGGTAGGTCCACTCAGCGCAACCGAAAAAAATTCAAAACTTATTCTGGGCGCCCCCAATACATCGATATTAAAGTACATCAACAACAACACCAATAATATCAAAACCGCCATTATTCAGGCTGTGGCGGAGCAAGATAAGTCGTTAAAAATTCAGATAGGGCTGGCCGAAAAAAAGACAAACAATACCGCTCAAAAAAAACACTCAACCCCTTTTTTTCCTGAATACACGTTTAATAACCTTGTTTTAGGCAGCGCTAACCAGGTGGCCGCATTGGCGAGCAGACAAATTGCTGAAAATATTGGCTCTTCACCCTACAATCCGTTTATTATTTATGGCGAGTCTGGCCTCGGAAAAACACACCTAATGCAAGCGGCTGGCCACCTAGCAATGGAGAAAAACCCAAAAGCTAAGGTTCTTTATGTTCCTCTTATGGATTTTGTTAGAAATATAACAACCAGCCTAAGACACAATACCATTGAAAAAGTAAAGCTTTTTTATCAATCCGCAGACCTGCTTCTGGTCGACGACATTCACTTAATTGCGGGCAAAGACAAATCTCAAGAAGAATTTTTTCATGTGTTTAATTTTCTTTTTAGCACAAAAAAACAAATTATCTTTACTTGCGATCAGCCACCAAAAAACATTAAAGACCTCGAAAATAGACTCAAAACAAGATTTTCTCAAGGGCTTAATTTGCAACTTGCGCCGCCAGAACTAGAAATGCGCGCAGCTATTTTATTAAAAAAATCTCAACACCCTCAAATATCTTTGGACCTAAACGAAGATATTGCACTATTTATAGCAAGCCACATTACTTCAAATGTAAGAGACCTTGAGGGGGCGCTATTGAAACTCAAGGCGTTTGTTGATTTTTCTAAAATTGAACACTCTTTTATATCAAAAGAAGTCGTTGAGGGCGCCCTTGGTGACCTAATTAGCCCAAAAAAAAGACTAATTGAAATAAACGAAATACAAAAAACAGTTAGTAAATATTATGGAATAACCCTGTCTGACATGGTTTCTAACTCTCGAAAACAGCATCTAGTCAGAGCTCGACAGATGGCTGTTTCTCTTTGTCATGAACTAACCTCTCTTTCGCTTGCCAAAATAGGACAAAACTTTGGCAACAGAGACCACTCAACGGTTCTTTATTCGTGTGAAAAGCTTAAAAAACTAATGAAAGACAATGAAGAAATACGCGGCGACTTTAACAACCTAAAACTGAAGCTTACTAACTTATAAACAAAACAAAAAAAACTACGCTGGTGATAACCAACAAAACAACTTATAATAATTCCAAGTAATCAACAAGATTAACATAATGGTAATAAAAAACTAACACAATATTAACAACACAAAGTGTTGTTTTAAATATAAAAAAAGAACTAACTAACAATAAATCCCTTACTAATAATAATAATAATTTTTTAAACAAGGCTTTTTATGAACACAGAACTTAGTGTAGAAGAACTTCTTGATCCGCTCCAAACAGTAATAGGTGTTGTTGAAAAAAGACAGACATTACCAATTCTCTCACATGTGTTATTGCGATTAAAAGATCAAACACTAACGCTTACAACAACGGACATGGAGTTAGAAATTAGTGCCTCTAATAAAATAAAAAGCAGTGAAGAAGCCTTGTTTACAATCTACGCAAAAGACTTAATTGACATAGTAAGAAGGCTTCCAGAAAAAACCAAGATACAATTTAAAATTGAAGAAAAGAAAGTATATTTAAACGCCAACAACAACACTTTTGAACTAAACACTTTCAACAATTTAGATTTTCCAACACTTCCAAAAACAGATAATTCAACTGTAGTAACCGTAAAACAAGAAGACTTAAAATCGGCAATCGAAAACACTAGTTTTTCAATGGGCAATCAAGATATCCGCGCCTATTTAAACGGACTGTATTTTGAACTAAACAAAGACTCGCTTATTGTTGTAGCAACAGACGGCCACCGCCTCTCTATAGGAGAGATAAAACAAACCAATGAGCTAGACGAAAAGAAAACAGTTATCTTGCCAAGAAAAGCAGTTCTCGAGCTATCGAAACTTCTTGCCAAAAGCACCCAAACAGATGTAGAAATACACCTTTCTGATAATTATTTTTCACTTTATGATACAAACACAAAAATAATAAGCCGCCTAATTGATGGAAACTTTCCCAACTACAAGCAGGTTATACCAACGGACCTCAGCAACACTATTGTTATCAACAGGGTTGACTTTCTTTCCAGCCTTCAACAAGCCTCTATTTTTGTTGAAGAGCGCACCAAAGGAGTAAAACTTGTTTTTAGAGATAATAGTCTTAACATATTTTCACACTCAGAAAGGGGCCAAGCAAAAACCCAAATTAAAGTGAAAAACCAAGATAAAGAGCTAGAAATAGCTTTCAACATTCACTACATAATTTCAATATTAGAGAAAATAACTTCGGAAGAGATCAACATGGTTGTTCCAGGGGGCGAAAATCAATCTTGTCTATTGAGCTCCACAGAGGATGACAACTACCAGTACATAGTTATGCCAATGAGGATATAGTTTATATCAAGTCATGGCAACGATCGAGAAGATTCATGTTCTTCAGTTTCGCAACATTGAAAACCAATACATAAAACCAAACAAAGACATAAATCTTTTTGTTGGTGATAATGCACAAGGAAAAACAAATCTTATAGAGGCAATTTATTTTTTGGGCCATAACAGGTCGTTTAAAACCAAAAACCTTAAAGATTTAATCCCTTTTGATAAAAAGAGTATAAAAATTAGTGCGGAGGTGGATGGTAGCCGAGTGGTGCTAGAAAGATCCAAAAGCAACAACAACGCCTCTGTTAACAAACAAAAAATAAACAACAACAGCAAGCTAACACACCTTCTGCCAACTCAAATTATTTCACCAGATAGAGGGTTTATAGTGGGTGGTGCGCCCAAACTAAAAAGATCATATCTTGATTGGGGTGTGTTTCATATGGAGCCCGCCATACTTCAAACATACAAGTCGTTCAACCGAGCCCTAAAAAACATCAACACTCTTTTTTCTAGTGGCGACAGCAAACAGGTCGACTTTTGGCTGTTTGAGCTTGCAACACTTTCGGTTGAAATTTCTTCAGCCCGGACAAACTATATTGAAAGACTATGTAAAAAAATGGAGCGGCCTTTTTTGCTTAAAACCATTAAGCCTTTTAGCCCAAACAAAACACTCTCTTTTTTGTTCAGCTCAGGATGGACAAAAGAGATTAGCTGTTTAGACCAAGAAGCAATTTATGGGTTTTTAAAGAAAAACATTAATAGCTTTGCCAAAGTAAAACATTTAAATTATGGTCCTCACAAGGCCACGATTGATTTTTTTCTTGACAGCCAAACAGAACACCATTTTTCTAGGGGAGAGCAAAAATCTTTGTCCATAATGTTCTGGGTAGCCCAGGTTTTAATACTAGTAGAGATGGGTGTCATTCCGGTTGTTTTAATAGACGACGTTTCGTCTGAGTTGGATAAACAAAAAATAGACTTGGTTTTAGATTGTCTGCTAGGATTGGGTGTTCAGGTGTTTTTGACAGACATAGGAAAAAGAGCTCCAGCGGTTGATAAAAAAAAGACCAATTCTTATAAAATTAACAGCGGAGTTATCGAGGTGTTTTAGGTTTGTTTTAACCCCTTCTTTGATTGAAAACCAAACACAAAAAAAAACACCTAAACAGGGGCGACTAAAACGCGTAAAACTAGGCACCCGTGGTATAATTAATTTTTTTTTCTTTACTGTTTATGTCGAAAAAATATCAAGCCTCCAACATTAAGGTTTTAAAGGGTTTAGACGCCGTTAGAAAACGCCCAGGAATGTTTATTGGTGATACCGATGACGGCACCGGGCTTCATCACATGGTTTTTGAGGTGGTAGATAACTCAATTGATGAGGCTTTGGCGGGATACTGCACAGAAATTGAGATTGTAATTAACGATGATGACTCGGTGACAGTGTCAGATGATGGCAGAGGAGTCCCGGTAGATATTCACCCAGAGGAAAAAGTCTCAGCGGCCGAGGTTATTATGACGGTTTTGCATGCGGGGGGCAAGTTTGATGACAACTCTTATAAGGTTTCTGGCGGTCTTCATGGTGTGGGCGTTTCTGTTGTAAATGCGCTGTCTGAGTATGTGCACCTAATTGTTTATCGGGACGGCAAAGTTCACGAACAAAGGTATGAGATGGGTGTCCCAACAAAACCGTTGAGGGTTACCGGAAAAACAACAAAAACCGGAACCGTTGTCCAATTTAAACCAAGTAAAGACATATTTTCAGAAACAAAATTTAAATACGACACTCTTGCCAACCGGCTTAGAGAGTTGGCCTTTTTAAACTCAGGTGTTAACATAAAAATAGTCGATCAGGCTACAAACAAAAAAAATGTTTTTGCTTATAAGGGTGGTATCAAGGCGTTTGTGGAACACCTTAATAAATCTAAAAACCCCATCCACAACGATATTATTACAATAAAAACTAAAAAGAATGATATTGATGTTGAGGTTGCCCTTCAGTGGAGTGATGCTTATCAAGAGGGTGTTTACTGTTTTACAAATAATATTCCCCAACGAGACGGGGGCGCCCACTTAGCTGGCCTTCGGGCAGCACTAACTAGGTCACTCAACGGCTTTATAGATTCTTCTGGGCTTGCAAAAAAGGAAAAAGCGGTAATAACAGGAGAAGACACAAGGGAGGGTTTAACAGCAATTTTGTCTATCAAGGTGCCAGACCCTAAGTTCTCTTCTCAAACAAAAGACAAGCTTGTTTCGTCTGAGGTTAGAGCCCCGGTAGAGTCTTCTGTTAATGAAAAATTGGGAGAGTATTTACTGGAAAATCCCAATGAGGCAAAAATTATTGTAGGAAAAATATTAGAAGCATCGAGAGCTCGAGACGCCGCAAGAAAGGCTAGAGAAATGACCCGAAGAAAAGGCGCCCTAGATATTGCTGGATTGCCAGGAAAGTTGAGTGACTGTCAAACAAAAGACCCCGCTCTTTCCGAGCTGTTTTTGGTTGAGGGTGATTCAGCGGGAGGTTCTGCAAAACAAGGTAGAGACCGACACACCCAGGCAATCTTACCGCTAAAAGGAAAAATATTAAATGTTGAAAAAGCTCGTTTTGAAAAAATGCTCACCTCACAAGAGGTGGGCACACTAATCACCGCTCTTGGTTGTGGTATAGGTAGTGATGAGTATGACATTGAAAAGCTTCGCTACCACAAGATTGTTATTATGACCGATGCGGACGTCGACGGAGCGCACATAAGAACGCTGCTGTTAACGTTTTTTTATCGCCACCTTCCCGAACTAGTCGAAAGCGGCTATCTTTATATAGCGCAACCACCCTTGTATAAGGTCAAAAAAGGAAAACAAGAGCGCTACCTAAAGGATGAAAATGAAAAAAGCGACTATCTTTTGCAAGAGGCAATTAACGAGGCAAGTATATTTGTCAATAAGAACGCGCCAGCAATAAGCGGGGTTGCTCTAGAAAAAATTGTGGCCAAACATTACAAAATAGTTGCAACCATTGAAAAGCTTGGAAATAAATACAACAAAGATTTGCTGGGCTCAATCGTTGGTATGCCAAAATTAAGCGCACTAAGGAAAACAAAAGAAACAGCCAGGTGGTGTAGCGACCTACAAAAGAAGCTAAATAAAAACGCACTTATGTCCGAAAAACACAAGGTTGTTTTCAAAGATAAAGAGATTTTGTATTCCTTAGAGGTGTACGGCGTTGTCGCGATAACTTCGGCTCTTGGTGCTGCGTTTTTTGACTCAGCAGATTATAAAAGAATTCAAAAATACTCTGATGAAGTAGAGAGTATTTTTAGCTCTTCATCCTTTGTTCGAAAAGGACAGAAAGAAGCCAAGGTTTCGTGCTTTGCAGATGCAATTGGATTTCTCTTAAAAGAAGCGCAAAAGGGACAAGGTTTTCAAAGGTATAAAGGGTTGGGGGAAATGAACCCAGACCAGCTTTGGGAGACTACAATGAACCCTGAAAGTCGCACTCTACTAAAGGTTAAGGTAGAAGACGCTATAGCTGCAGATGAGGTTTTTTCCACCCTGATGGGAGACGAGGTAGAGCCTAGAAGAAACTTTATTGAAGATAACGCCTTAAAGGTTGGAAACTTGGACTACTAATTGTTCTATAAATAGCTCAATGATTTAAATTCAAGCGCCTATGAATTTTATTGGAGGGTAGCCGATAAAATTTGTAAGATAATATTTATATTTGAAGTTTTTAAAAGAAAGGGAAGTTTGTATGTCAAAAAAACACCCGGTTATAGCGATAACAGGCTCGTCTGGCGCCGGCACATCTACAGTCAAAAATGCGTTCAACCACATTTTTATAAATGTGGGCGCAAAACCTTGTGTTGTAGAGGGAGACAGCTTTCATCGTTATGATAGAAGCGAAATGAAAACAATTATGGACGAAGAAGAAAAAAAAGGAAATAGCTACTTTAGTCATTTTGGTCCCGAGGCAAACTATTTTGACGAAATTGAAAAGACCTTTAAAAATTATGGCGAAAAAGGACACTGTCGTCGTCGCTTCTATCTTCATTCTGACGAAGAGGGGGAGCCCTTTGGTCAAAAGGCTGGTGAACTTACGCCCTGGGAGGACGCGGGCAAGGACAGCGATCTGCTTTTCTATGAGGGCCTTCATGGAGGAGTAAAAGATGGCGCTATTGATGTTACCAAATATGTAGATTTCCTTATTGGAGTGGTTCCCGTTGTGAACCTTGAATGGATTCAAAAAATACACAGAGACAAGGAGCACAGAGGATATTCTGCAGAGGCAACAGTTGACACAATACATAGAAGGATGTGGGACTATATAAATTATATTACCCCTCAATTTTCAAGAACCGACATTAATTTTCAGCGAGTGCCAACAGTAGACACCTCAAACCCGTTTATTGCAAGAGACATCCCAACGCTTGATGAAAGTTTTGTTGTTGTCAGGTTTAAAGATCACAAATTCTGTGACTTTTTGTATCTACAAAACATGATCGAAAGATCTTTTATGTCCCGCCCAAACACACTAGTTGTGCCGGGCGGCAAGATGGGTTTTGTTATGGAGTTGATTTTAAGGGATCAAATAGAGAAAATGCTCAACAAATGAGGTTATTGGTGATATTAACGCACTACTACATTTACTAATTTGTTTGGGACGATAATTATTTTTTTTACTTCTTTTCCCTTACTAAACTTGACCACATTCTCTTCGGCAAGAACTGCTATTTCTATAGATTTTTTTTCAGCATCAACCGGAACAACAATTTTAGCTCTAAGCTTGCCATTTACCTGCACAACAAGCCGTACCTCTTCTTGGATAAGAGCTTCCACATCAATCTCCGGCCAAAGAGTATCAACCATTGCTCCAGTGTTGCCAATTTTCAACCAAAGGTGGTGAGATAAATGCGGAGTTATTGGGTTAAGAGCTTTAAGCATAATTTCAATGGCTTCTTTTTTTACCGCCATTCCCTTTGGGGTTGTGTCCGTAAAACGAGAAAGCGAGTTGTTTAGTTCCATAAGTGCGGCAATCGCTGTATTAAAGGAATACCTTCTGCCAATATCATCGCCAACTTTTTTAAGTGTAAAGTGGGTTTTTTTGCGTATTTCTTTTTGTTCTTTGTTAAGCAATGTTGGATTTAATTGCTCTGCAGCCTGTTTTTTTGACTCTGAAATATAGCAATTTACCAGGCGATAAAACTTATTTACAAATCGGTGAGCCCCTTCTAGTCCTTGGTCAGACCATTCTAGCGCTTGTGTAGGTGGCGAGGCGAACAAAATAAACAGTCGTACAGTGTCGGCACCATATTTGTCAATCATTTTTTGCGGGTCAACAGTATTTCCCTTTGACTTGCTCATTTTGGCCCCGTCTTTTAGAACCATTCCTTGTGTTAAAAGATTTGTAAAAGGCTCGTCACATGTAACAATTCCTTCGTCCCTTAGCAGTTTGGTAAAAAACCTAGCATAAAGTAGGTGCAAAATAGCATGTTCAATCCCGCCAATATACTGATCAACTGGAAGCCAATAGTTTGCTCGTTCATCAAGCATTGCTTTGTTTTGGTTGGCGCAAGTGTAACGCGCAAAATACCATGAGGACTCAAAAAACGTATCAAAGGTGTCGGCTTCTCTTTCGGCCGCCGCTCCACAAGCGGGGCAGTTGGTTTGGTAGAATTCTGGAGATTTTTTGATTGACGAGCCAACCCCTTCGAAAGCAACATCTTCTGGAAGCACAACTGGCAGATCAGATTCTTTTACTGGCACTGAGCCACAGTGTTCGCAATTGATTATTGGAATTGGGCAGCCCCAATATCTTTGTCTAGAAACTCCCCAGTCACGAAGACGATAATTGATTTTTTCTTTTCCAAGGCCAATGTTAGTTAGGTGTTTGCTTATCGCTTCAAAAGCTTCAGGGAAGGTCATGCCATTAAACTCGCCTGAATTTATAAGAAAGCCTTTTTCAACAAAGGCCTCTTGGTCAATATCAAGATGTCCATTGCTTGGAGCAATCACACCAACCATAGAAATATTGTATTTTTTTGCAAACTCGTAATCTCTCTGGTCATGTGCTGGGACGCTCATAACAGCGCCAGTTCCATAGCCCATAAGAACAAAGTTTGCTATCCAGATTGGGACATCTTCGCCGCTTATTGGGTGTTTGCAAAAAAGGCCCGAGTCAACGCCCTTTTTTTCCATTGTTTCTAGCGCCGCCTCGGATGTTTCCATTGTTCTGCATTCATTAATAAATGATTGTATAACAGAGTTTTTCTTTCCCATTTTAAGAGCCAAAGGGTGCTCAGCCGCAATCGCAAGATAAGTTGCCCCCATCAAAGTGTCGGGGCGTGTTGTGAAAACGCTTATTGGTTTCGAACCTTCCATCGTAAAGTTAATCTCAAGGCCAACAGACTTACCAATCCAGTTTTGTTGCATTATTTTTACAGCGTCTGGCCACCCCTCAAGTTTGTCTAGGCCATTAAGGAGTTCTTCGGCATAGTCAGTAATCTTCATATACCATTGAGATATCTCTTTTTTTTCAATAATTGCGCCTGAACGCCAACCTCGACCCTCCTCCACTTGTTCGTTAGCAAGAACTGTTTGGTCAACAGGATCCCAGTTAACAACAGCCTTTTTTTTGTAAACAAGGCCTTTTTTAAACAATCTAACAAAGAACCATTGCTCCCATCGATAATATTCAGGGTGACACGTTGCAAGTTCTCTTGACCAGTCATAGCCAAATCCCATAGCAATCAGCTGTTCTTTCATATGCTCGATGTTGTTATAGGTCCAACCCGCTGGAGGCACTTTGTTTTGTATTGCCGCATTTTCTGCAGGGAGCCCAAAAGCGTCCCAACCAATCGGCTGTAAAACATTTTTCCCAAGCATCTTTTGATACCTAGAGACAACATCTCCAATACTATAATTACGAACATGCCCTATATGAAGCTTGCCTGAAGGATATGGCAACATTGAAAGGCAGTAATATTTTTCTTTTGTTTTGTCTTCAACAACACCAAAAGAGTTGTTTTCTGCCCAGTACTGTTGCGCTTCTTCTTCTATTTTCTTAACGTTGTCTTCGTATTGCATGCTTGATATTTAGATAAAGGAGCTAGTTAAGTTCAAGTGTGCCCACTAAAGAATCCACGCTCTTCATGCCAGCTTCAGCCAAATATTGGCTAATACCTGCGTTTATTTTTTTGCACACCAGGGGGTCATAAAAAAGCGCAGTTCCAATACCCACAGCGGCTGCTCCCGCGACAATAAATTCAATCGCATCGTTTGCAGTGACTATGCCGCCTTGTCCAATTATTGGGACGTTGTGTTTTTTGCTTTCTTGATAAACTTTGTGAACATTGAGCAAAGCGATTGGCTTTATTGAGGGGCCTGAGAGTCCGCCACTATTATTCCCAATAACAGGCTTTCGGGTTTTGCTGTCAATTGCCATTCCCATTAAGGTGTTTATAACGGCTAATCCGTCACTTCCTGCCTCGATGCAACGCTTGGCGCTATAGGCGATGTCCGTCTGATTAGGAGAGAGCTTAGTGATCAAAGGTTTGTTTGTGTTTTTTCTGCAAATATCTACCACCCTAAAAGACATATCGGGATCGTTCCCAAAGGCAACCCCGCCCTCCTTAACGTTGGGACATGAAATATTGATTTCGATAGCGTCGATATCGGTACCGTCAAATCGTTTTGCAATCTCGCCATACTCTTCAACCGAAGAGCCAGAAATATTAATGAAATACTTGGTCTCGGCTTTGTTTAGTGATGGCAATATTTGGGCAATTACTTTTTCAGCGCCAGGGTTTTGAAGACCTATAGCGTTAAGCATGCCGCTTGGAGTTTCAGCAACCCGGTGAGGCCTGTTTCCATGGCGTGGCTCAAGGGTTGTTCCCTTAAGGCAAATTGCACCTGCATCGGAATTTGAAAACCCTTTAAGCCTTGTATACTCTTCGCCAAAACCAACACAGCCCGACAACAGAATAATCGGCGAGTCTAAAGAGAGATTACAAAAACGAGTTTTAAGATTGCTTTTCATGGGTGCTATTATACTTTTATGGAGGCTTTGCAAATACTAACTTGGGCTAAAATACTGCTATGAAAGGTGTATTTGTGACAGGCAGTAATACAGGCGTTGGGAAGACAACTGTAGCGGTTGAGATTGTGCGTTTTTTGAGCCAAAAACAAAACCTAAAAGTAAGAAAACCCGTTGAAACTGGTTGTTCATATGGCGACACAGCAAAAGGACCAAAAGATGCAATCTTGCTTTCAGGGGCATGCGTCCAAAAAGAGCCTTTAAGTGTTGTTTGCCCCTACCGCTTTGAACTTGAGGCTAGCGCCGAGAGTGCCAGCAATGATGCAGGAGAAGCGCTGTCCTTAGAAGGCCTCGTTAAGGCGTGCCAAGAAAATACTAAGGGAAGTTTTGTTTTGGTTGAAGGGGCTGGCGGGCTGTACTCGCCAATTGCCAAAAAGGCGCTTAATTCAGACCTTGCTGCTAGTTTAGGGCTGCCCTTGGTGATAGTTACAGAAGACAAGCTCGGAGCAATTAGCCAGGCCTTGCTAACCATAGCTGCGGCTGAAAAAAGCAAGTTAAGCGTGCTCTGTGTTGTATTAAATCAAATTAGCAAGAACAGCCTGTCAAATAGAGATGCGATTTGTGCCTATACAAAAACGCCAGTAATAAGCTTTTCGGTAGATGGAGCCAAAGAGTTTTGTTTAGAATTTGAAAAACTAGTCAAGGATAGTTAGGTTGGGCTTTTCTTTTGCCTCCGAAAAGTTTTCGCTATTGCTGTCAAAAAACATGCCTTCGCCGTTTTCTTGGGCATAAATAGTAAGAACAGCGTTACAAGGAACAGTGATTTTCTCTGAGACACCATTAAATCTGGCCTTGAATGAAATAGCGTCATTTGTCATGTTTCGGTTTCCAGCGGCAGAGGAGCTAATATTGAGTATAATTTTTCCCTCTTTAGCGAGCCCTTTGGGGACAATAACTCCTGACTTTTCACAGTCAACAAGAATATAGGGAGTTAAGTTGGAGTCCTCCATCCAGCCGCAGTATGCACGAATCAGATAAGGAACTACGCTGTTCATCGTGCTTACTGAGTGAAGTCTTTTTCACAAAAAGTAAGGCTTTCTTGAAACCCTTCTTGGCCAAAGAGCCTATTTGCGTATGCGGAAATAGGTTTTGTTTTATCACCAAGAGTAATTCCCAGCAAATTCAGGCGCCACATTATTGGCGCAAGACAGGCGTCAACTAGGGTCATTGAGTCGCTTTTGAAAAAAAGCTTATGAGAAAACAGCGGGATAAGCTCAATGAGGTTGCCGTTAAGAGTTTTTCTTGCAGCCTCGGAGTCTTTTTTATTGCCGTTTATAATAACGTTAACCAATTCGTACCAGCAGCCAGGCGCACGAGTGAAGCGATAAATTAAAAGCCTTTTTTCGGCCTTTTCTATTGGATCGACCGGCAATAGAGGAGGAAAAGGAAAGCGCTCATCTAAATACTCCATAATCACGCCAAGGTCATATAAAACCATGCCTCTGTCAAACAGGGTTGGTAGGGTTTGACAAGGGTTGAGGTCGAGAATTTCTTCTGGCAGTTCGTCAAAATCAACTTCGAACACATCCCGTTCAATTGACTTATGAGCCATAATGAAGCGCACTGCGTGCGATTCCAGTTCTTGTGTAGCAGAGTACAAAGTTGTGGAGGCTGGGTTAGGTTTTGTTAACATAATTTTCCTCGAAAATAAAAAAAACAGTGCTCTTCAATTTTTAAAGAGTCGCCGCAGAAATGATTAATTGTATCAAAATTTAATCCCTTGAGCGCCAGATACCGTACTTAACGTCTTTCCAATATTCCTTCTTCAAAAAGTAGGACAAAACAAAAAGCAACACCAAGAATGACAGAACCCAGGCCCCAAGGCCTGTACGAATTAATTTAGCCGGCTCGCCTACGTAGTCTAAGAAGTTTGTAATATCTCTAACGCTTTGGTCAAACTCTGCTCCAGATTGGTTTTCCTTTAGAGACCACAGAGCATCAGGCATAGAGGCATTAGCAAGCACCTTGTTATTAACTCCAAAAACTTTAGAGTCGTCTGGGTAAAAGCCTCTTAGATAGCTATAAATCCAGTCTGTACCTTTAGACCTTGCAACAAGAGACAGGTCTGGTGGAACGCCTCCAAACCACTTAGAGGCAGCATCTTCAGGCATTGCAGTTGTAATCAGCTCGCCCACCTTTTCTCCGGCAAACATTAGATTTTCAGCAACGGCGGAATCGCTTAAACTAAGATCTTTGGCGATGCGGTTGTATCGCATAAAGCTGATTGCATGACAACCAGAGCAGTAGTTCATAAATAGCTTGGCTCCATTTTGCAGTGAGGCTGTATTTGAAATATCGGTATGGGCCTCGTCTAGGTGCAATTCGCCACCAGACGCTAAAACACTCAGCGAAAGAAAAAAAGTAACCAATAAAAGCTTTATTCTTATATATGTTTTCATAGCCTACTCCGTCACTCTTTCAGGAACTTCTTTGGTTTTTCCAATGGAGGTATACCAAGGCATTAAAATGAAAAAGGCAAAATACAAGAAAGTACAAATGCGTGCCAACAAGACGTTTCGAGGCGTTACCGGCTCCATTCCAAGCCATCCCAAAACAACAAAACTAATCACAAAAACTCCAAGCGCCCATTTGAATGGAGAGCTTCTATAGCGAATCGACTTAACCGGGCTTCTGTCTAGCCAAGGAAGCGCTGCCAATATTAGGAGTGCAACAAACATAGCCAATACGCCGGGGAACTGAGAGCCAAACATTGGCGGTATGGCCCTTAATACAGAGTAAAAAGGAGTTAGATACCACAAAGGCGCAATATGGTCTGGCGTTTGAAGTGGATTAGCCTCTACAAAGTTCGCATGCTCTAGGAAATAGCCATTAAGGGCAGGGGCGTAAAATAATACAGAGCAAAAAATGATAAGAAAGACAAACACACCCATAATGTCTTTAACTGTGTAATATGGATGGAATGGAATTCCGTCCTTTGGAATTCCGTCCTTATCTTTAGTTTTCTTTATTTCTACACCGTCAGGATTGTTTGAACCCACAGCGTGAAGGGCGACAATGTGTAAGAAAACTAGAACGACAAGAATTAATGGCAAGGCGACGACGTGCAAAGAGAAAAAGCGAGTAAGAGCAGGATCACCTACCGCATAATCTCCCAGTATCCACACCAAAAGGTCTGGCCCAATAACAGGCACAGAACCAAACAGTGAGATGATAACTTGCGCACCCCAGTAAGACATCTGGCCCCAGGGGAGAACGTAACCCATAAATGCTTCTGCCATAAGGGCAATATAAAGCGCCATGCCCAAAAGCCAGATAAGCTCTCTTGGCGCCTTATAGGATCCGTATAAGAGGCCACGATACATATGAAAATAGATAATAACAAAAAAGGCAGAAGCCCCGGTCGAGTGTAGGTAGCGCATAAGCCAGCCCCATTCAACGTCGCGCATAATATATTCAACTGAAGTAAAAGCATTCGCAGCATCTGGCTTAAAGTACATAGTTAAGAAAATTCCTGTTACTAGTTGCAACACCAAAACCAATATCGCCAATGAGCCAAAAAAGTACCAAAAGTTAAAGTTTCTTGGGGCGTAGTATTTAGCTAGATGTTCATTCCAGGTTTTGGTTAAAGGAAATCTTTGGTCTATCCAGTTTTGTTTTTTATTCATAGTCTCCCTTTATGAAGTAACTGGATCTACGCCAATACGAATCAGCGTGTCAGACACAAAGCTATATGGCGGTATCATTAGATTGGTTGGCGCTGGAGCGCCGGCGTATACTCGCCCTGCAAGGTCAAACTTTGAGCCATGACAAGGACAATAAAATCCACCTTTCCAGCTATCGCCACCAAGGTCGGCGGCGCCTGGCTCTGGACGGTAAGTCGGAGAGCATCCCAAATGGGTACAGACCCCAACAATTACAGCCAGCTCTTCTTTCCCTTCGATAGATCGATAGTTGGGCGTTACGTATTTGGGCTGTTGGTTTTTTGAGTTTCCAGATCCCTCAGGGTCTGTCAAGACCTTCAACAAAGACTCTGACTCAAGGCTTTTTAAAGTTTCAGCGTCACGCTTAAATATCCATACTGGCTTTTTTCTCCATAAAACTCTGACCAGCTGGCCAGTTTCAAGTTTAGAGATGTCAACATCAACAGGGACACCAGCCGCCTTAGCTCGTGCTGTTGGTTTCCAGGTTGATAAAAACGGCCACGCAACAAAGCCTACCCCTACAGCGCCAACTACACTAGTTGCCTGGGTAAGAAAGCGCCTTTTTTTCAGGTCTATTGTTTGTTCTGACATAATGAGGTGTGCTGGGTATATTTAGATAAAAACCGTGATATTATAAAGTAAATAGGCCTTATTTAAAAGGAAAAAATTGTGACCTAGGCGTTAAGTTTGGTTTTTGTTCAGTTTGACCACTACTTTTTCTATTGTTGAAAGTCCGTCTACTTGCTTAACAATTCCCAATAGCTTAGAGCGTTGCTTATTTGCGCGAAAGGCAGCCGAAGCGCTAGAAGCAACGAAAGTTGCTATGTTATCCTCAATTAGGCATAAATGAATGTCTTTAAATTGAACAGGAAGGAGGGGCTGCAACTGTGCGTCAAAACGATTATGCGCCTTTGCTTTTTTTAGTAATTCGCCTAGCCCTCCCTTGGGGTTATAATTTGTAAGGTTTGTTGTTAATTTGTCGTTCATCTGTGGGAAAATACCCTCGTTTTCTCTAAATATTTTTCTAGTTACTACATGGGTATTATAAATAATGTTTTGTCAAAGGTTGTTGGCACACACAGCGATCGGCAAATAAAAAAGTACGCACGAGCCGTTGCTGACATTAATGCGCTCGAAAAAGAGATGCAAAGCCTAAACAACGAAGAGTTAAGCGCAAAAACAGAGTTTTTTCGTGAAAAGCTTAAACAAAACGTAAGGGTTGAAGACATACTTATAGAGGCCTTTGCTGTTGTCAGAGAGGTAAGTCAAAGAGCCCTTGGCTTGCGACACTATGATGTTCAGCTTATTGGTGGAATGGTTCTTAATGAAGGCAGTATTTCAGAAATGGCAACCGGAGAGGGAAAGACTCTGGTGGCAACACTTCCTGCCTACATAAATGCTCTAGCTGGAGACGGAGTTCATATAGTAACTGTCAACGACTATTTGGCGAGGCGAGACGCTGAGTGGATGGGAAAGGTGTTTAATTTATTAGGCCTAGAGGTTGGGGTTGCTGTCTCTGGCATGTCTGGTGAGGAAAAGCAGGCGGCATACTCATGTGATATAACTTATGCTACCAACAACGAGCTTGGGTTTGACTACCTTCGTGACAATATGGCCTTTTCGCAAGGCCAAAAAATGCAAAAGAAGCTCAATTATGCCATTGTTGACGAGGTCGATTCTATTCTAATTGATGAAGCAAGAACGCCGTTGGTTATATCTGGTCCGGCAGACGACCATTCTCAAGTCTATCTCGCCATTAACAAAATGGTTTCGCACTTCTCTCTTCAGATTGAAAAGGGAGAGGGAAAAGAAGTTGTTGTTGAGAAGCCCGGAGACTACACTCTAGACGAAAAGCACAAGCAAGTTTTTCTGACCGATGACGGCCACATCAAGGCCGAAGAGATGTTAATAGATGCCGGCGCTTTAACAGAAGGCGCAAGTCTGTATGACCCTAACAACATTGTTTTGCTACAACACATGATATCTGCATTACGCGCTCACGTACTGTTCCAAGCTAACGTTGACTACATTGTCAAAGACGACGAGGTAGTTATTGTTGACGAATTTACAGGCAGAACGATGCCAGGAAGGAGGTGGTCAGAAGGCCTTCATCAGGCGATTGAAGCTAAAGAAGGCGTTAGCATTAAAAAAGAAAACCAGACCCTAGCCTCAATCACCTATCAAAACTATTTTAGACTATACGGCAAGCTCGCAGGAATGACCGGCACGGCTGAGACAGAGGCGCCAGAACTACAAGACATATACGGTCTTGAGGTTGTTGTTGTTCCGCCGAACACCAGATCTTGCCGTATTGATATGTCAGACCTAATCTATGGGACCATGGAAGAAAAATATGAAGCAATTGCCAAGGATGTTAAGGGCTGCCAAAAAACACAACAACCGGTGTTGATTGGCACAAGCAGTATCGAAAGCTCAGAAAAAGTTTCGGCCCTACTTAAAAGCAACAAAATAAGGCACGAGGTTTTGAACGCAAAACAACACCAAAGAGAGGCGGAAATAATAGCCAATGCGGGCGTGCCTGGCGCCGTAACGATTGCTACCAATATGGCGGGAAGGGGCACCGATATTGTTTTAGGAGGGAAGCCTCGTGAAGGCATAAGTGATAATGAAAAGGCTGCATGGAAGGAAAAACATAAAGCTGTTATTGATGCTGGAGGGCTTCACATAATTGGCACTGAACGCAACGAATCTCGCAGGGTTGACAATCAGTTGAGAGGCCGGTCTGGAAGGCAAGGAGATATTGGATCAACACGATTCTATTTGTCACTAGAAGACAGCCTAATGAAGATATTCGCTTCTGAAAAAACCGCCAGCATGATGAAAAAGCTCGGTATGAAAGAGGGAGAAGCCCTCGAACACAGCTGGCTAAATAGAACAATTGAAAATGCGCAGAGAAAGGTTGAGGGGATGCACTATGATGCCCGTAAACATTTGCTTGAATATGATGATGTTGCAAATGACCAAAGAAAAGTTATTTACCAGCTGCGTGATGAGTTGATGGGAACGGAAGACGTAAAAGACAAATACAACTCGATTAGAGAAAAGGTCGTCGGCGAACTTTTTGCCGAATATATTTCGCCACAAACACTTGAAGAGGACTGGGACGTAGGGGGGCTTGAAAGTGCTTTAAAAGCAGAATACGGACTTTACATTTCACTGCAAAAAAGCATCGACGACGGGCTTGATGTTGATGAAATTTTAGGTGTTGTCCTTCAGAGCCTGATAGATTCTCATGACGCAAAAGAGATGGTGATTGGAGCTGAAACAATGCGCACCTTTGAAAAGGCCGTGATGCTCAGAGCGCTTGACCATTATTGGAAGGAGCATCTGGCTGTAATGGACCACTTAAGACAAAGCGTAAATCTACGAGGCTATGCACAGAAAAACCCCGTTCAGGAGTTTAAGCGCGAGTCTTTTACAATGTTTACTTCGTTGTTAGAGACTATTAATTCGGAGATGGTGAAGGCCCTATGTAGTGTTAGTGTAGACCAAAAAAAGGAAGCTACTGAGGCCGACGCTAATGAGCGCCAATCTCCAAAGACAGACACTGGTCAAGTTCAAAACACAACAAAGCCAAAGCCAGCACAGCTGCCCAAGAAGGCAAAAAAAATAGGCAGAAACGATCCTTGTCCTTGTGGCTCTGGAAAAAAATATAAGCGTTGCCATGGTTGAGAGAGAGCGGTTGCTTTTATTTGAGCATCATTTAAAATGAATTCAGTTCAATGAAAACCATAAGTCTAGTTAAGCCAGACGACTGGCACCTGCATCTGCGAAGCGGCCCCGCTATGCGCTCGGTAGTTGAAATGAGCGCTGCACAAATGGGCAGAGCAATTATTATGCCTAACCTACTTCCCCCTATAAAAAATACAAACCAAGCATTAGCTTACCGCGCCGAAATCATGGAGGCGCTTCCAAGCGACCTAAGCTTTAGCCCGCTAATGACCTTATATTTGACAGACAAAACTACCATCAAAGACATTGAGTCAGCCGCAACAGAGCCAAACATCATTGCGGTTAAGTTTTATCCTGCTGGGGCAACAACCAATTCACAAGGTGGCGTCACAAGCATTGAGAAGATTTCCCCTGTTCTTGAGGTTATGCAAAAACTAGACGTGCCGTTACTGGTGCACGGCGAAGTGACAGATGCAAATGTAGACATTTTTGATCGTGAGGAGGTTTTTATTGACAAGGTTCTGGAAAAGGTTGTTAGAAACTTTCCGTCTCTTAAAATTGTGCTTGAGCATATTACTACCAAGACAGCAGTTGACTTCATTCTTGGTTCAAGCAAGCGTCTTGCGGCGACTATAACGCCGCAACACCTGATTGCCAATAGAAATCATATGCTCGTAGGCGGAATTAGACCTCACTATTATTGTTTGCCTGTTTTGAAACGACAAAAACCAGACCAAAAGGCGTTGCTTAAGGCGGCAACCTCTGGCAACCCAAAGTTCTTTTTGGGCACCGATTCAGCTCCCCATGACAGGCACGAAAAAGAGTCTGCTTGTGGTTGTGCAGGAGTATTCAGCGCCTACGCTGCAATCGAGCTCTATGCGGCAGTTTTTGAAGCTGAGGGTGCAATGGAAAAACTGGAAGGGTTTTCTTCTATTTTTGGTCCAGACTTTTATGGTCTCCCGCATAATCAGGAAACAGTCACATTAGAAAGAAAAGCTTGGAAGGTGCCAATGCAATACGAATTTGGAGGCTCACAAGTCATCCCTTTTCTTGCCGGTACTGAGCTTTCTTGGAGGCTTGTGAAATAATTATTGGGAAGCAAAATAGCGCCTCGCACCATTCGCGTCCATAGCAATTTGATCCTTCAGCTGTTCAAAAGATTCAAACTTCATTTCTTCTCGAATACGATGTCGGAACAGAACTTTGGCGTACTCGCCATAAACGTTTTTGTCAAAGTCAAAAATATACACCTCAAGGAGTGTTTTTTCACCGCCTACTGTGGGTCTTTTGCCAACATTACAGACGCCCTGATAAGTTTTTTTATTAAATTCAATCAAAACTGCAAAAACCCCAAGAACTGGACTAAGCCTTCTTCTAATGGAGATGTTAATGGTAGGAAAGCCAATGGTTCTGCCTCTTTTTTCTCCGTGTAAGATTCGACCCCCGATTGCAAAGGGCCTTCCAAGAAGTTGTTCGGCCATTTTGAATTCTCCCAGTCTTAACAGGCGTCTAATTTCAGAGCTGCTCACTCGTTGTTCGTTTAGAGTGACTCGCTTAACTTTTTTTGCAACAAAGCCGTTGTTTTTTGCCATACTTTCAAGCATTGAATAGTCGCCTTGACGGTCTTTACCAAAACGAAAATCGTCGCCAATAAAACAACACTGCATTTTAAGTGTTGCTAATAAAACATCTTCTACAAAAGACTGTGCGCTCATTTGTGAGAAGCTCTTGTTGAAATGAATTAGCAAATGCTTTTCTACCCCTAAAGACTCCAAGAAAAGATGCTTGTCTCTAAAACTGCTTAGCCTTGCTTTTGGGCGCCCAAAGAATGATTGAGGGGGCACGGAAAAGGAAATAATCAGGGAAGGAACGCCAAGGGTTTTGGCTTTAGATACAAGGCTTTTGATGATTTTTTGATGGCCTGTATGAATACCGTCAAAGTTGCCAATAGTCAAGACGCAGCCAGACTGTTTTTTTAGATTTTGAAGGCCGCGAATTAATTGCATGGCTTTATTTTACGCATAGCTTTAAATAGAGGTAGATTAATCAAGGCTATAGATTATTTTTTTCTGGCGCAGACAGGCCAATCCTTGGCGACTGCCAGGGAGGGTTCTTTCTATCGTGTTCTCTAGACCAGGCCAAAAGGTCTTTGGATAGCCTTGTCACTATACTAGGCCAAGAGGGTTTTCTGGATCAACACCACTCATAAACGGCTTGTTTATTTTTTCGTTGGTCAGCTGATAGACACAACCAATCCAGTTGTTAATAATAGCATTTGCGCTATCATGCCAAGTGTTGTCAAGAGTGCTGGAAACAAGGCCCTCTGGAAAGTCCTGAATGGACATGTCGCCAGACACAAGCTTTGCTTGGTATTCATTTAATATAGCCTGGTTTTGTAAAGACAGGTAGTTTTTTGGCATTGGCGGATAAGCCGCTTCTTTGTCTTGACAGTATAGAGAAACCTCTCTTTTGTACTCTTTAAGCAGACTAATAGTGTCATATTCTGGGTGGCCTTGAAAAAACACAATTCTAAACAGGTCCGGGCTTACAGCAAGGTGGGCGCCAATTTTGCTTTTAGCTAAAACCTTGACGCCCGCTTCTATGAACTGAGATTCAGAAATTTCATAAAATCTTGAATGAGGTATGTCGAAACGTGTGTTAACCCCCGTAACTAGAGGGTGTTCTTTTTCAATCACCTCATGAGCGAAAACGCCCCAGTGCTTTTTGCCAACAGGCTGGCGTTTCTGTCCATACTTAAACTGCATCACGGCGTGTGTCGCTAGACATGAGCAAAGGGTAGACGTAACGTGCTCATAGGACCAGTCTACAACCTCTTTAAGCTGCTGATAAAATGGAGCTCTTTTAAGATCTTGGGGAGGCTTTGCTCCTGAAATGATTAGTGCGTCTAAGCCCTGAGCTTTGATTTCGTCAAAAGTTTTGTAGTGTTCCTTTAGGTGCTCGGCGGCCTTTTTGCCTCTTTTAATGCTAGAAAGGGAGAAAGGGTGTACATAGAACTGTGCAATCTCATTTGAATGGCCGATAAGGCGAAAGAACTGACGCTCGGTTGCCTCAAGGGCGGCATCGGGCATCATGTTCAACAAGCCTATGTGAAGCTCACGTATGGTTTGATGTTCAGCCCTATCTTCAGAAAGAATAGTTTCGCCTTGTTGTTTTAGGCGTTCAAATGATGGCAGGTTTGAGTGTGCAATTAATGGCATATCAGTCTAGTGCCTCACATATTAAGCTAACAACTTCGTCAGCATTTTTGCAGTTATACAGGTTGTCACTAAGGACAGTGTAGCCATATTGCTCTGCCAGTTCTCTATATTTTGTTTGACGGTTGGCAACCAGCTTTGGAAATACCCAGCGCACAAAATCGTCAGGATTTATTTGTGCTACATAGGCCAATTGTTTTTCTTCTAGATAGCTTTTTAGCGCAGACTGAAAAAAATCAGGATGATAATAAACAGGTTTCGGAATCTTTTTTGAGCGTTTAATGAGTGCTTGTTGATTTGATTCACTCGCCTTAATATAGAGAATTAGAGTGTTTTCAGACAAGAGCTTGTAAAGTTTTGTGTCACCCAGCTCGCACAAACTTCCCCCAGCGTCATTGATAAAATGCTGGCGGCCAGTCCCTTGTGAGTGCTCAATAAAGCTAGGAACGTCATACATGGCTTTAATTTCGGCCTCTAAAAACAACCTCTGACGTCGCACAAACTCGTCAATTGGCAGCCCCCCTTCCTCTGGATTGCCGACCTTGCCAAGAAATGCAGATATGGGCTCCAGGTTGTCAAAAGTCACCTGACTGTTGACACTGATGGAATTGTTTTTTAATAATCCTGAGAGCCAAGGATCGCCCTTCATTTTGTTGGCGATATTGTCAATGATGTCGTTTTTTAAGTGTGACGCGCCTATCCGAAAGTCTCCAGAATAATGAAACCAGCCACCCTCTTTGCTGAGAAGTTTTGAGAGATGAGTTTTCCCCACTCCTGACATTCCAAGAAGCGTTAGGCGTTTATTTTTTTCCTTTCTAAATTGTTCCGCAGTGCACTTCATAAGAGCCCGTCCTCTTTAAACATATTTCGAATACCGCGAACAGCTTGGCGTATTCTTTGCTCGTTTTCAATTAAGCATATGCGCACATAGTCGTCACCATAGTTGCCAAAACCTATCCCAGGAGAGACCCCAACTTTTGCACGATTAATGAGCTCTTTACTGAACTCTAAAGATCCCATCGCCTGGTAGTGCTCGGGGATTTTTGCCCATACGAACATTGTTGCTTTTGGCGGCTCAACGTTCCAGCCAATGCTTGCAAGCGCAGTGCAAAGAGCGTCACGACGAGACTGATACATCAGGCGGATGTTTTCAACACAACTCTGGTCGGACTCCAAGGCCTCAATTGAGGCGACCTGGATTGGAGTAAAAATTCCATAGTCGAGATAGGACTTTATTTTCGCTAGTGCGGCAACAAGGACTGGATTGCCAACCATAAAGCCAACACGCCAACCTGGCATATTATAGCTTTTTGACATTGAAAAAAACTCTACTGCAACGTCTTTGGCGCCCTCTACCTGCATAATGCTTGGCGCCTTGTAGCCATCATAAACAATGTCAGCATAAGCCAAATCTTGAACTACCCATATTTGATGTTCTTTTGCAATTCTAATAATACGCTCAAAAAACTCTAATTCGACACACTCTGACGTTGGATTGGAGGGGTAGTTAAGAACTACAACCTTAGGTTTTGGCCAGGTGTCGGCTATGGCTTTCTCTAGCTCAGAAAAAAAATCATGCTCAGGGCCGCAGGGTATTCTGCGTATGTCGGCGCCTGCAATAACAAACCCGTAAGGATGAATCGGATAGGCCGGGCTTGGCACTAATACCGTGTCGCCTTTTCCGACAATCGCTTGCGCAAGATTTGCTAAGCCCTCTTTGGAGCCCAGCGTGACAATGGCTTCGGTTTCAGGGTCTAAGACAACGTTGTAGCGCTCTTTATACCAGCTAGTAATGGCTCGACGAAGGCGAGGAATGCCTCTTGACATCGAGTAGCGATGAGTGTCTGTCCTTTGCGCAACCTCAACTAGCTTGTCAACAATGTGCTTTGGGGTTGGTTGGTCAGGATTGCCCATGCCAAAATCAATAATGTCCTCTCCTTTGGACCTGGCCTCGGCCTTGAGTTCATTAGTGATAGCAAAAACGTAGGTCGGCAGTCGCTCTATTCTTGAAAAGTTTTCGTTCATGCTTGTGTTGCCTTGTTAAATCAGCGTCCTTAGGCAGAGATTGTTAGGTGGTAAGAGCTAAATTTTCGTATATTGAGCACGCCACAATCAAGCAACAAATACTGCCCCTTAATTCCGTTTAAAATGCCCGAAATAACAGGCGTTTTATCAAAGCTCAAGGAGACGACCTTGGTCGGGTATTTTATCACAGGGTAGTCAATATTGATGACATCGTCAGACAAAGGTTTTGCGCTAAGTTCGTTTATAAGAGAAGGAATCTCCCCTAATAGAATCGCTTTATTCGGTATAAGCTCAGCTGGCTTTACTTCGTTCATTAACATTTTGCGCCAATTTGTTTTATCAGAGACGAAAGACTTTAGGGTTTTTTCAATACGCCCGGAGTCTAGCCTAGTATTTACTTCAAGAATAGGAAGTGCGCTAAGCGCCCCTTGGTCAATCCAGCGGCTAGGCGTATTTGTTTTGCGAGTGATGCCGACCTTTATCCCCGAAGTGTTCGCAATATAAACTATATGGGGAGAAAAGCAGTATGATTCGCCCCATTCTGGCTCCCGACAAGTTCCTTGGTAGTAGTGGCAAGTTTCAGGCCTCATGATGCACAAATCACATCGCGCGAGAGAATTTGCGCAAGGCCAACAATAGCCCTGTGAATAGCTTTTCTTAGTCATGCTGCCACAAGCAGAGCACTGTATTTGCTGACTAAACGTGAGCTCAATCGGTTTTCCTACAAGGGCGCTTATATCTAACTCCGCGTCATCAAAACTGAGCTTGTATTGGGCAACCCCAGACTCCAAGGAGGTGTGCATTTTATCAGTGTATCCGCTTAGCTGCATAAGAGCGCCTGAACCTCCTCGTATTTTTTTGCTGTTTTGGTCAATATGTCATTTGGCAGTATTGGTGCAGGAGGGGCCTTGTCCCAGTCAAGCGTCTCGAGATAATCTCTAATAATTTGTTTGTCATAGCTTTTAGGATTTGTTCCTGCTCGGTATTCTGCTTTAGGCCAAAATCTTGAAGAGTCGGGCGTTAGGACTTCATCCATCAGGGTAAGCTGGTTGTTAGCGTCCAAGCCAAACTCAAACTTAGTGTCGGCAATAATAATGCCGCGACTGATAGCGTGACTTGTAGCGAATTTATAAATTTCCATGCTTTTTTCTTTGATTTTGTTAGCTAGATTTTCACCAACCAGTAGTTTTGTTTCTGCGAACGATATGTTTGTATCATGCTCGCCAGCAGGCGCTTTAGAGGATGGAGTGTAGAGCGGGCTCGCTAGTTTTTGCGCTAGACTCATGCCTGAAGGCAAAGGGATGCTGCAAACTGAGCTAGAGGACTGGTACTCTTTCCAGCCAGACCCAATCAGATAGCCCCTAACGACAGCCTCAATTGGCAGCGGCTTTAGTTTTTTAACCACAATAGCGCGGCCTTTAAGTTGGTCCGCCTCTTCTTTCGAAAGAATTTCCTCAAGGGAGGTCTTTGTTAGATGGTTCGGAATAATATGCTCTGTTTTTTTAAACCAATAGTTTGCCACAGAGGTAAGTATTCGACCCTTTTTAGGAATAGGCTGTTCGAAGACAACATCAAAAGCTGAAAGTCTATCAGTTGCCACTATGAGCATCATTTCGTCGTTAATATCAAAGATATCTCTAACCTTGCCGCTATGAAGGAGGGGTAAACTAAGCTTGGTTCGCAAAAGTGACCGCATAAGAGCTATAACCTATATAAAAGCTATCATTTTAATCGATTGTTTTCGCCAGGTCGCCCTGTTGGCAATAAAGAGAGGAGTGGGGCTATATATTTAGTTCTGCCAACACTTCCTTTGCATGTCTAACAAACTCGGTCATTGAACCTTGAGGCACAGTTAGCTGTTTAAGAGTGTTGTACTTTTCCGGGTCTTTATGAACGCCATCAAGGCGGATTTCGTAATGCAAGTGCGGACCGGTAGACATTCCTGTGCTTCCAACATATCCAATAACCTGGCCTTTCGAAACCCGATGCCCAGACCTTAGCCCTTTTTCAAATCGAGACATATGTGCGTAAACTGTCGTTAAGTGAGGGCCGTGATTTATATACACCACGTTACCGTAGCCACTCAAAACAGCGACATGCTTGATAATCCCTTTCGCCGTTGCATATACAGGGCGACCTTGGGGCGCTGCAAAGTCTGTTCCTCGGTGAGATTTCCATGTTTTTTGTATTGGGTGAAAGCGCCGCTTCTGGAAGCTTGAGCTTATGCGATCATATTTTAATGGGGCAAAGAAAAAACTATCATTTAAGGTTTTTCCATTAATCTGATAGTAGTTTGTTTTGCCTTTTGTGCCTTCATGTGAAAACAGAGGAATCGTTTTTCGTTTACCAACATAGATCATCGCGATGGGCTTGTCAGCTCCATTCCAGGCAAGTATAAATTTGTCGCCCTTGCTTAGATCACGGTTGAAATCTAACTCCCAAGAAAAGTTATCTACCATAAGCTTGATTACCTCTGCCTCAATCCCAGCCTTCTTAGCGTCATAATTAAGCGACTTGGTGATGACTACTGTTGAGTGGGTAATTCCTGCGGTTGGCTGGACATTGACAATTAAAAAGCGAAACCCCTCTTTACTAGAAGTAATAATCATAGGGTTGGCGCTTACAGGTTTGTAAATAATTTTCTTGAGATTGTGATTGTCGTCAAGGCTAATTTTGAATTTATCACCAGGGTAAATATTATTGAGTCGTTTGGCGAGTCCATCGGCAGCCATGAGCTCATTTAGTAGGCCTCCAGAAAGGCCTGTCTTGAAGAAAAATTTATAAAAAGCATCTCCACGAGAGGCCTCAAAGTTAAACTCGTGTTGATTGTGTGCATGAACAGGCAGCACGAAAAGTACAGCTGCTAAGATTAGAAGCCTACACAAAGAAAGCCTTATTTTGTTAGATACCAGATTCAACGATTGATTTTGCTATTTGGCGAGAAGTTCGATCATTTTCCACAATTACCGACACAGAGTCAAGTTCGTATGCTGGCGCCTTTGCAAGAGTGTTTTCTATGATTTTTGCTATACCCAAAAAATCCACCTTACCTTTAAGGAAGGCGTCGACAGCAACTTCATTGGCGGCGTTAAGCGTGCCGGGCAAGCTCTTTCCCTCTCTAAGGGCTTCATAGGCAAGCCTTAAGCAAGGGTAAGATTCTAAATTTGGCGGGAAAAATTCCAGTGGTTTTTGTTTTGTAAGGTCTAATGTTTGAACCCCTGAGTTTTGTCTCTCAGGATAGGAAAGCGCATAAGATATGGCAGTCCGCATATCGGCTAGGCCGAGTTGAGATATAACGCTGCCGTCATCAAAACAGGCAAGCGAATGTATGATACTTTGTGGATGGATGACAACTTCAATTTGCGAGGGATTTAGCGAAAACAAAAAATG
>CAJWTP010000014.1 GCA_913047325.1 uncultured Gammaproteobacteria bacterium | reverse complement strand
CACCATGTTCATTGGGGCCGTGGGTTTGTGGCTGATGGTCGGTGGAGTATGGGGTGTATGGGTGGACCCCCTGACTCTTCTCGATCGCTCACAGAAAGAGGCGTGGTCCCTGATCACCATTGCCTTGTGGAATACCACCCTGACACAGTGGCTCTGGATCGGTGGTCTAGCCGCGGTGCCAGACATTACCCGCGGCTCATATCTGTTTTTCCTCAAACCCGTGATTGCGGCTGCCCTTGCCATCGTCATCCTCTCCCAGCCGATGACCCGCTTGCAGGCCGCCGCGATCGTGGTGATCTGTGGCGCAGTGCTGATTGAGGCGCTGTGGTCACAGATCACGACATCCGGCAACGGAGCTACCCGAAAAGCCCGAGGCTAGTCTAAAAAAACTACGAATCTCTTCCGATATACTTTATGAAATGAGAGCTCACTACGATAGAATTGCAAGAGTTATAGGTTCAGACCTATATAGTTTTTAAGACTTAGTTATATAGACTTTTATACTATTGTCGAAATAAAGCATGAAGATACCATTAGTGATACCATTAATAAATGAATTTTTCAAAACCCTTTTATACTGGGGGTTGTAGAGGTTAGTTCGAGTCTCTCCTTCCGCACCATATAAGTTTACATAAATCCTGTAAAATACCAGCGATTGAGCCACAAAAACAACAGATTTCATTATGAAGACAGTGATTCTGTATAGTTCATTAATTGATTTTATTGATAATGATTCATGCTAATTGAAGTTGGACATTTTGCACTCATACTTGCTTTGGTGTTTTCTTTTTTGTCGGTTGTTCTTCCTTCAATAGGTCTTTATCAAAATCGAATAGCTCTAGCACAACTAACAAAACCTTTGATTTGGGGGCAATTCTTTTGGATATTGGTTGCTGTTTTTATATTAATTAATGCTTTTCTTGCGAACGACTTTTCGGTGAGATATGTTGCCGAAAACTCCAACACTCAATTACCAACACTATTTAAGGTTTCTGCGTTATGGGCAGCACATGAAGGCTCATTGTTGCTTTGGGTTTTTATTCTTTCCCTTTGGTCCATAGCAGTTAGTATCTTTTCAAAACAAATGCCATCAGCTTTTTTGAATCAAATTTTAGTTGTTTTTGGGTTTGTTAGTTTTGGTTTTTTGTTGTTTTTATTACTAACATCAAATCCTTTTGAGCGTTTACCTATTCCACCTCTAGAGGGTCGAGAACTGAATCCACTATTACAAGATTTTGGTTTAGCAGTGCATCCACCGATGCTCTATATTGGTTATGTCGGTTTATCGGTTCCTTTTGCATTTGTTATAGCTTCCTTAATTCGAGGTCAACTTGATAGCACTTGGCTTCGGTGGACTCGCCCATGGACTCTAATTGCCTGGGCATTTTTGACAATAGGCATTGTCCTTGGTAGTTGGTGGGCTTATTATGAGCTTGGCTGGGGCGGATGGTGGTTTTGGGATCCAGTGGAGAATGCGTCATTTATGCCATGGTTGGTGGCAACGGCATTAATTCACTCGATCAGTGTAAGCGAGAAGCGAGATGCATTTGTGCAATGGACTGTGCTACTTGCAATTGGAGGTTTCTCATTAAGTTTATTGGGGACATTTTTAGTGCGTTCCGGAGTGTTAACGTCGGTTCATGCTTTTACAACAGACCCTGCTAGGGGTTTATTTATTCTTCTCTTTTTGTTTGTAGTCATTGGCGGTTCTCTGGGCTTGTATTCTTGGCGCTTTAATTTAATCCAAAGAAGTAGCAGATTTGATTTGTTTTCTCGGGAAACAGGTCTTTTAATTAACAATGTTTTATTAGTGACTGCTATGCTAAGTGTTCTTTTAGGCACACTCTATCCGTTAATTCTTGATACACTTGATCTGGGAAAAATTTCGGTTGGAGCGCCTTATTTTAACGCTGTATTTATTCCCATAATGATTCCGGCAGTTCTTTTATTGGCTCTTGTCCCTTTTATGCGCTGGAAAAACGATAGTGTTGCTCGAGTTACTTCATTATTGAGAGTTGAATGGATTGGAGTTCTGGCTTTTTTGTTTGTTGCAAGAATGACAATTATTGATAACTATTACGTTTTATTGGCTGTTGGAATATTCTTTTGGATTGTTTTACATGCATCTTCTTTACTTACAAAAAGACTGCGCAATAAGACAAGAATGTCTTTTTCTTTTCTAGGTATGCTTCTTGCTCATATAGGTATAGGTGTTTTTATTCTTGGGGCAACTATAACTAGCCAGCTTGGTATTGAAAAAGATTTGAAAATGAACTCGGGCGATTCCCAGCTTATCGCCGGATATAATTTTGTATTTAATGGAGTGAGCCGCCATGAAAAAGACAATTATCGCGGATTCAAGGGTGACTTAACTGTCTTTAGAGATAATAAAGAAGTTGTACGCTTATTTCCTGAGAAGCGGTTTTATCAGACTGGCATGCCGATGACTGAAGCGGCAATTGATCCTTCATTGACCAGGGACTTATATGTAGCCTTAGGAGAGTCATTAGGTAGCGGAGCTTGGAGCGTTAGAATCTATTATAAGCCTATGATTAGATGGGTTTGGCTAGGAGGCATTTTGATTGCCTTAGGTGCTCTTTTGTCTGTAATTGACAGGCGCTATAAATTCAAGGTAGATTCTTGATGGTTGCTTGGCAGTTCATTTTGATGATTTTGTTGTCATGCTTTTTGTTAGTTTTTTTCTTGTATCGACCTGTCAAAATAACAGTTCATGATGATTCAAATATTCCTATCAATCCGCTGTCTTGGTCAGTCATCATTGTTTTATTTATAGCGATTTCTTCCTTGCTATTTTATGATCACTTAAAGCCAGCAATATTGTTAGAGAAAAGCTATGACATTCAAGAATCTGTCAGTTTAAGTGACAGCATCATATCTTTAGAGTCGTACTTGAAAAATAACCCTGAAGACTCTGAGTCGTGGAAGATGTTGGGACTTGCGAAGTTTAATCTAGGTGAATTTTCAAGTTCTATTGAATCTTTTGAAAAGGCAGTGGCAATTAACCCTGATGATGTTGAGATGCTCTTGCAATATGCTAGCGTGTTAGTTGCAATGCAAGATGGTAGTTTTGTTGGCAAACCTAAATCAATAATTGAAAAAATCCTCAAAATTGACCCACAATCCATTCATGCTTTGTACTTGTCAGGCATTGCTGCTGCCAATCAAAGTGATATAATAGCGGCTAAAAAATTCTGGCAGAAGGCTTTATATATAATGCCTGAAAACGATCCAGATCGAAAAGTTATCGAAGAGGCTATCAAAATGATATCCGAGTGAGAAATTATGAGTAAGACACTTGAATTAGCAAAACAATTAATCAACAATCCGTCGGTAACACCTGATGACATGGGCTGCCAAGAATTAATGATAAACCGTCTAAGGAGGATAGGTTTTAGTATTCATACACTAAAGTTTGGCGAGGTGGATAATTTTTGGGCCGTAAGAGGAAATAGTGGCCCAGTTTTTGCTTTTGCAGGGCATACAGATGTGGTTCCAGCGGGTAATAATGATTTGTGGGAAAACGACCCGTTTAGCCCAACTATTATAGATGGCATGCTTTATGGTCGTGGAGCGGCCGATATGAAGGGATCCTTAGCCGCGATGTTGGTGGCTACTGAAAACTTTGTGGAGCATAACCCAAATCATGATGGCACGATTGCTTTCTTAATAACCTCTGACGAAGAAGGATTGGCGGTAAACGGCACGGTGAAAGTAGTCAAATACCTACAGGAAAACAATCAAAAAATAGACTATTGTTTAGTTGGTGAGCCTTCATCAAGTGCTATTTTGGGAGATGTAATAAGGAATGGTAGGAGAGGTTCTTTAAATGGCTCTTTAACTGTCAAAGGAAAGCAAGGTCATATTGCTTATCCTCAATTAGCAAAAAATCCGATACATTTTATAGCGCCAGCATTAAATCAGATATGTGATGAGGAATGGGATAACGGCAATGAACATTTTCCAGCGACTTCATTGCAGATTTCTAACATACATTCTGGGGATGGCGTCACAAACGTTATTCCAGGAGAGCTAGAGGTGTTATTTAATTTCAGGTATTCAACTGAAACAACTCAAGAGTTACTGCAAAAGAGAGTTGTTGAGATTTTGGATAGTTATGATTTTGAATACTCGATAGAATGGCAGCATTCTGGTGGTCCTTTTTTAACTCCAAAGGGAGGGCTTGTAGAGGCTTGCGCCGAGGCAATTAGTAAAGTTAAGTATATAGAACCAGAATTATCTACCTCTGGCGGCACTTCTGATGGCCGTTTTATCGCTCAAATGGGTGCCGAGGTGGTTGAAATAGGTCCGATTAACGAGACAATTCATCAGGTCAATGAGTGTGTATCGGTTCAGGATTTAGATGACTTGACCAGAGTTTATCAACAGATTCTAACAAACATTTTATTGTAGTCATTATTCTAGCTAATGCAGTTTGATATCATAACTCTTTTCCCTGAAATGTTTTCAGCCATCAAGGAAGAAGGAATCATTGCCAGGGCTATAAAGAAGTCTCTTATTAGTATTAACACCTGGCAGTTGAGAGATTTTAGCTCGAACAAATACAAAAACGTTGATGACAAGCCTTATGGCGGTGGTGCTGGGATGGTTCTTCAGGTAAAGCCCATAAGGGATTGTATTGCTGAAATAAAAAATTCCACGCCTAAAACTAAGGTCGTATATCTTTCTCCTCAAGGTCGTCGACTTGATCAAGGTTTAGTAGAAGAACTAATTAAATTAGAATCTTTAACTTTGCTTTGTGGACGCTATGAAGGGATAGATGAAAGGGTAATTGAAAACGATATTGATTTGGAAATCTCAATAGGAGATTACGTGATTAGCGGAGGAGAGCTGGCCGCGATGGTTGTGATTGATGCGGTTAGTCGACATTTGCCTGGAGTATTAGGTAATGAGGGCTCATTGAAAGACTCTTTTAAAGAAGATCTGCTTGACTATCCCCACTATACAAGGCCTGAAGTTATTGACAGTCAAACAGTGCCTGAAGTGTTGCTTAGCGGAAATCAGGCGAAGATAGATGAGTGGCGTACAAAAGAGTCCCTGAAAAAAACAAAGGAAAAAAGACCCGACCTAGGCGAAAAATAAATTTCCATTTCTAGTCATGCTTAAATTGTTATTAAATGACCAATCGTATATAATTTCTGCAATCTTTTGAATTAATCATAAATATGAACAATAGCCATCCTTTTATTGGCTCTAGTGTAGCCTTAATAACGCCGATGCTTAATGACGGTTCGATTGATTATCCAGCTCTTGATAAGTTAATAGATTTTCATATTGAAGCCGGGACAAGCGCCATCGTTTCGGTTGGTACAACAGGCGAGTCGGCAACTATTGGTGTAGCAGAGCACCTTGATGTTATTCAGCATACTGTAGAGTATGCAGCTAATAGAATCCCAATAATTGCAGGGACAGGCGCAAACTCAACTTCAGAAGCTCTTGAGTTGACCAAGGAGGCTAAGAGAATTGGCGCTGATGCATGTTTACTTGTTACACCTTATTACAATAAGCCAACACAAGAGGGACTTTATCAACACCACAAGCTTATAGCTGAAAGTGTTGATATTGACCAAATCTTATACAATGTCCCTGGACGGACAGCTGTTGATATGTCGGTGGAGACTACCGCCAGACTTGCTGGGGTTGACAACATTATTGGAATCAAGGATGCAACAGGCAACTTATCGGTTGCTAAAGAACTTGTTCGTAAGTGCCCAGAAGACTTCCTGCTTTTAACTGGAGATGACGGAACCGCTATAGATTTTCTACTTTGTGGTGGCCATGGAGGAATTTCAGTCACAGCGAACATTGCGCCTGCAGAACTACAAAAAGCTTATTTGGCCGCTATTTCAGGTCAAAAAGAGCTAGCAAAGGAACTTAACGATCAACTTGTAAATTTACATAAAAACTTGTTTATAGAGTCAAACCCCATTCCTGTTAAATGGGCTTTACACAAGATGGGCAAGTGCCGAGAAGGAATCAGATTGCCATTATTAATGCTTTCAGAAGAGTCGCAGCCGGTTGTTTTGAATGATTTAGAAGAATTAGGAGTTCTATGAAAACTATTAGCCGATTACTAATTATTTATTTTTCAGTACTATTGACTAGCTGTTCAATGCTGCCAGAGCCGGTTAAAAAGATTGGTCTTGGCGACCGTGTACTTAATTATCAAGGCGAAGATACGGTAAGTTCATTAGTAATACCGCCCGATCTTACTGAACCCAGCTTTCAAAGTGATTTTAATGATCAGTATTCAAGTGAGAATCAGACATTTGAAGGCGTCAAGGTGGACAATGTAGAACTTAAGCGTGATAGCTTTCGTCGATGGCTAGTTGTTGATAAAGCTCCTAGCGAAGTTTGGCCATGGGCAAAAGAGTTTTTAAGGTCCTATGGATTCAAGATTGAAAAAGAAGACCATAAGATAGGCGTAATGGAGACAGGTTATTTGGAAAATGACATAAATGTACCAGAAAAATCTTTAGGGGCTATTCGTGCCATGCTATCAAAAGCCTTGAAGACAAAGTATGGTTTGCCAATAGCTGATAAATACAGGATTCGAATTGAGGAGTCTGCAAACAAAAAATCTTCAGAAGTCTATTTAACGCTTAACTCGATAGAAGAAGTCGTCAATGGAGGTATGAGGGTGTGGCAGGCACGCGCCAAAGATGTTGAATTAGAAACAGAAATGCTTCTAAGGCTTATGATCTTCCTAGGTAGTGACAGGTCTGAGGCTATCGAAAAAATTATAAATAGCCTCGAAGTTGATAAACCGCAAGTGACGGTAAATAAGGCTGAAAATGGCTATGCAGAATTAATATTTCCATTCGATCAGAGACAAACCTGGGGCTATCTTGGATGGGCACTTGATGAGTTAGATGTTGACATAGAAGATCTTGACGTTACAGAGGGCAGCTATTATGTAAACATTGTTACTAATAAAGGTTTATTTGCTAGACTAATTCCTTCATCTATTCAAAGCAAAACATACCAACTATTTGTAAAAGAGCTTGACAAGGCAAATTCAATAGTTGTATTTAATGACTTAAGTGAAGAAAATAAACAGGGTACAATTGACTTTAGTTTTGATTTCTTTAATGAGATTGCAGCTAAATTCTAATATTCATTTTAGTGGTATTCCTGCTAACTAACTTTCTCTGAATTATGCTTTCCAAAAGCAAAGTTGAACAGATTGCCAGTCAAAGCATTTTGATTGAGGATCTATCTGATGATGAGTTGGCTGATTTTTGCGTCATTGCCAATCAATCTTATAGAGATGGAAAACCAATTGTAAGTGATCAAGATTATGACTTTGTTTTTCTCGCAGCACTCAATTCTAGACAACCGAACCACCCCTTTCTTCAAGAACTAGAAATTGAGCACGAAGGTTTTTCAGAGGAAAAAGTTAAATTACCAGAGAGGATGCTCTCAACTAACAAAGCCTATTCTTGGGTAGATATTCAAAAATGGCTTGAAAGGATAGCCAAATCAGCTGAAGAAATTAACCTGTCATTAGATGACATCGAATTAAAGGGTACCGCAAAGCTTGACGGTTTTGCAGGTTACGATGATGGAGTCAAGCTCTATACAAGAGGTGATGGTAGCAAAGGAAGTGATATTAGTAGAGTTTTTGATAGGGGCCTGAGTTTATATAAAGACGCTAAAAGAGGGCTAGGAGCAGGGGAGATTGTAGTCAAAAGGAGTTATTTTGAGGCTCATCTCAGTCAACATTTTGAGTATCCTCGGAATTTTCAGGCCAGCTTAATCAAAGAAAAGGAGTTAGATCATTTTGCCGAAAAAGCGATAGCCGATAAGGCAGCGCTATTTGTACCTTTCAAAGAACTGCCAAATTGGTTAGGAGGTATTTCAGCACTAACTGATAACTTTGATACGATTGTAGGCGAGTTAGAAGCTGGCGTTGATTTTGATGTTGATGGCATTGTTTTTGAAGTTGTAAATGCTGAGCTAAAAACACACATGGGTGCTAATCGCAAATTCCATCGTTGGCAGGTCGCCTATAAAGAGAACAAGGAAAAAGCCCAGGTTGAAGTTTTATCTGTCACCGCACAGGTTGGTAGAACAGGAAAAATTACCCCTGTTGCAGAGTTAGAACCTACGCAACTTAGTGGCGCCACAATCTATCGTGCGACAGGCCATCATTATGGTCTTGTCAAGGAACAAGGATTAGGCGCGGGTAGTGTTGTTGAGTTAACGCGTAGCGGCCTCGTTATTCCTAAAATTAATAGAGTTATTGAACCTGCAGAAGTATCTATCCCTGATCAATGTCCTAGCTGTAAATCAGAACTTGTCTGGGAGTCAGATTTCTTAATGTGCATGAACCATGAAAACTGTAAAGACCAAATTGTAGGCAAGATGAGTTATTTTTATAAGGTGCTTGCAAACAATGATGGTTTTGGTTTGGCTACCATTCAAAAGCTTTATGATCATGGAGTACGTCAGGTCAGTGATATTTATTTGCTAACTCAAGAAGAATTAATGGAGATAGGTTTTGGTGAAAAAACATCACAAAATTTGATCGATCAGTTGGGAAGGTCTCGCCAAGAGAGTATCGAGGATTGGCGATTTTTAGCGGCCTTTGGTGTTCCTAGACTTGGTATGGGTAATTGTGAAAATCTACTCAAGTATTGTGCGTTGGGCAGCGTTTTTAATTTGTCGGTCGAAGATATTGCAAACATCGAAGGTTTTGCTGAACTAACGGCAGAGCTGATTGTGAGTGGACTTTTTTCGGTTAAAGAAGAATATGAAAAATTAATTGCTGGTGGTTATACTCTGGAGTCGACATCGTTAAACTCTAGTGACGCTCAAGACAACCATCCGCTTCACAACAAAAGAATTGTATTTACTGGCACAATGTCTCAGTCAAGAGCGGGCCTAACAAAACAGGCCAAATCCTTTGGCATCAAGGTAAGCTCAAATGTTAGCACTAAAACCGACTATCTAATCACTGGAGAAAATGTAGGCCAGTCAAAGCTCAAAGCTGCAAGAGGAAATGATATTTCAATCTTGACTGAGAATGAGTATTTGCAGATACTAAAAAATAAATAAGTTAATAGTGTATAATCCATCAGATTGACGGCTGACGCTGGTCGTTGAGAAAGGACAATGACGTTTATTTTGGCAAATATGCTCGGATAAGCGTTTTTTTTCGTCAGTTTAAAGTTGAACTGCAACGGTATAGAGGCCTGCTACCTTATTTTACTTATAAGGTAGCAGGCCTTTTTTTTGTTTTTTTATAGGAGTACTAATATGAAAATGATAATGGCAGTTATCCAGCCTAAAAGGTTAGATAGCGTTAGGCAAGCACTTGCTGAGATTGATATTACTGGTGTGACAGCTACTGAAGTTAAAGGCTTTGGTCGTCAAAAAGGACACACCGAGCTTTATCGCGGTGCAGAGTTTGTAGTTGAGTTTCTACCGAAAGTTAAATTAGAAATCGCTATTGCAGCAGAACAGGTCGATGCGGTAATCGATACGATTGTTGGAGCTTGCAAAGTAAATGGTGGAAAGATTGGCGACGGCAAAATTTTTGTAACAAATCTAGAACAGGTGGTCCGTATTCGTACGGGCGAAACTGGTTCTGAAGCATTATAGGGGGAGATATGGAAAATCAAATATTAGAATTACAATATGCAATTGATACCTTTTACTTTTTAGTAATGGGTGCTTTAGTGATGTGGATGGCGGCAGGCTTTTCGATGTTAGAAGCTGGACTTGTTAGAACCAAGAATACAGCTGAAATATTAACTAAGAATATCGGTCTATTTGCAATTGCTTGTACGATGTATATGGTCTATGGCTACGATTTAATGTATGGCGGTGGAATATTACTAGCTGGTATAAGCGGTGAAGGCGAGACATACTCAAATGCCTCGGACTTTTACTTCCAAGTGGTATTTGTTGCAACCGCTATGTCGATTGTTTCGGGTGCTGTAGCTGAACGTATGAAACTATTCTCGTTCTTTGTGTTTGCGGCTGTTTTTACTACCATTATTTATCCCATGGAAGGTCTATGGACTTGGGGTGGGGCAAGTGTTTTTGGTTTGTATAGCTTGGGTGATGACTTTGGATTCTTAGACTTTGCAGGTTCAGGTATCGTTCATATGGCTGGTGCTGCTGCAGCTCTTGCGGGTGTGTTGATATTGGGTCCTCGTACAGGAAAATACGATGAAAAAGGCAACTCTAAACCAATGCTTGGTGCTAACCTTCCTTTAGCCACCTTGGGTACTTTTATTTTATGGTTAGGCTGGTTTGGTTTTAATGGTGGTTCTGTACTAGCAATGGCCAGCAAAGAGAGTGCCGATGCTGTAGCAATGGTATTTTTAAATACCAATGCAGCGGCAGCAGGTGGTGTTATTGGAGCACTCTTGTTAGCTAAAGCATGGTTCGGCAAAGCTGACCTAACAATGGCCCTCAATGGCGCCCTAGCAGGACTGGTGGCAATTACCGCTGGCCCAGATACTCCAAGCGCACTAGTTGCAACTCTAATCGGTGCTGTTGGCGGACTGATCGTGGTAGTTTCGATTGTTGTCTTAGACCGTGAATTAAGAATTGATGACCCGGTCGGTGCAATCTCAGTCCACGGTGTAGTTGGTTTGTGGGGTTTATTGGCGGTACCGTTAACAAATAGTGATGCCTCGATAGTTGGTCAACTTGTTGGCGCAGGTACCATCTTTGTATGGGTGTTTGTTACTTCACTAATATTATGGATAGCACTGAGAGAGACAATGGGTATTCGCGTCTCTATAGAGGAAGAGGAAGATGGTGTTGACATTACTGAGTGCGGCTTAGAGGCCTATCCAGAATTTGTAACTAAGTAAGAAGTTTTACGATTTCGATGTGAAGTGCAGATGCATTTCACATTGATATTCCTGACATATATCCATCACATTTGTGTGTCGGGGGTTTGATGGCTTAGCTGGTGGCGACTTCTCCTGCCACCAGCAACAGCTTAAATTTTATTTTGTATGCTTTTGATAAGTGGCAATAACTTAGAAAAAGCTTTATCTATAAATCTATAAGCTATATTTATAAAACTACCCACTTTAGGTGTATATTGATGTTAAATAATGATTTTCACAGTATTAACGAAGTAACAATGAAGCAGTCACCACTTAAAATAATATTGGTTGATGAGAATATGGGTCGTTCCGCTATTCTTCGTCGCGCACTTCAAGACAAGGGGCATGAAGTGATCTGTCGCCTTGAAGGTAGTTCTAACCTCGCAAGCAGTAATGAAATTACGCATGCAGATGTGGTTATCATTAATGCAGATATTCCAGATGAGGCCATTTTTGCAAATTTGAGGGATGTTAACAATACAAAGCCAAAACCGATAGTCATGTTTACTGAAAGTTCTGGCGACAAGATGACTGGAGACGCAATCAAGTCGGGCGTTAATGCTTATATTGTGGACGGTTTGGAAGAAAACCGAGTGCAGCCTATTATTGATGTCGCGATAGCTCGTTTTAGAGAATTCCAGGCACTCAAAGATGAATTAGATGCGACCCGGAGTCAGTTGGCTGGAAGGAAAGCTATCGAAAAAGCGAAAGGCATACTAATGGAGCATAAGAAAGTTAGTGAAGATGAAGCTTACCAGTCACTGCGTAAAATGGCAATGGACAAGAATACAAGAATCATCGATGTGGCAGAGAGCGTTATAAGTGCCTTTGAGTTATTGGACTAGCTGGAGGTTTATTTTTCATCCTCCTTGGCTTCTTCAACTACCTCGGATTCAATTACATCTTCATTAGATTGATTTTTTTCAGCACTTGAGTCACCCATAGATTTCTTAAACCCTTTGATAGCACCTCCAAGATCGCCGCCAATGTTTTTCAGGCGCTTACCGCCAAAGATTAGAATCACGATAACTAAAATAATGATTAATTCAAACGGTCCTGGCATTCCCATGATTATTCTCCTTTTTTAGGTTTTTTTACTTCTATTGCGCTTTTCTTCTAGTCCTGAAATACCAAATCTTCTGGCCAATTCAGTCTCGATGTCACTAACACTAATATTTTTATATCTCAACAGCACTAGAACGTGAAACCAAAGATCTGCCACTTCATGGATGATTTTATCATTTCCATCACCTTTAGCTGCCATAATTACTTCGGCAGACTCTTCCCTAATTTTTTCTAGGATTTGATCGGTTCCCTTGTTATATAAAGAGGCTACATAGGAGTTTTCAGCGGATGCTGATTTACGTTGCTCCAATATCTCTTCTAGAATTGATAATACATTATCCATAAATTTCTTTTGGGTCTTTAATAACGTCAGAAATACAAATCCATTCATCATTTTCTAGTTTGTTGTAAAAACAATTAGCGCGACCAGTATGGCAAGCTATATCGCCATACTGTTTCACTTTAAGCAATATCACGTCTTGATCACAATCAGTGAAGATTTCAATTATCTCTTGGTTGTGACCAGATTTTTCACCCTTGAACCAGAGTTTTTTCCGCGACCTCGAGTAGTAAACTGCTTGTTGTCTTTCGATGCTCAGAGATAGCGCTTCTTTATTCATCCAGGCCATCATCAGGATTTCACCTGTTTTGTAGTCCTGAGCAATGGCAGGAACTATACCAGCTTCATTAAATTGGATTGTTTCTAAGGCGCTCATTATTTATACATTGTTATATAATGGGGTAATTTTACCGACCCCATACATATAGATGAAGTTTTTTGTTTGTTGCCTTGTCGCAATCATCCATACTATAACTTTTGCCAATGACTCAAAACAAAGCCTATTTGTTGTTGATGGTGATAGTGTTAATGTAGACTTGGTGGTTTTTCTTGATCTTGCTAAAGAACCAATAATATTAAAAGGCAATAGAGGTAACTTAAAGTTAAGAATTGCTGGAATTGATACACCTGAAATAAAACAAACTTGTGAAATAGTGAAAGGTCAAACAATAGATTGTGGCACATTAGCGACACAATTTCTCAAAGAACTATTAGAAAGTGTTGATGGTGATTTAGTAATTGAGCCTGTTGGTGTGGATTATTACCAAAGGATACTAGTTAGACTTTACAAGGGAAAGGTAAACATTGGCAAAAGAATGGTTGGGCAGGGAATGGCCTATTCATATGACGATACCTATATCAAAGAAGAACTAGTTGCCCGTGAAAAAAAGCTAGGTTTTTGGTCTTTTAATAGTCCTCCAATTAATCCAAAAGTGTGGAGAAAAACGCACTGACTTCTCACTCTTAATTTTATAACTCTTTATTACTTAATAGCCCGCTTTAAGGCTAGCTTCAATAAACGGATCCAAGTTCCCATCCAGCACATCTTGTGTATTGCTACTTTCCATACCCGTTCTTAAGTCTTTAATACGCGACTGATCAAGCACATACGAGCGAATTTGGTGTCCCCAGCCAATATCTGACTTTAAATCTTCGAGGTCTTGTTTCTCACTATTTCTTTTTTGCACCTCAATTTCATAGAGTTTGGATTTTAATTGTTTCATTGCCTGGTCTTTGTTAGAGTGTTGCGAGCGACCATCTTGGCACTGAACAACCGTTGATGTTGGTAAATGAGTTATCCTTACAGCCGATTCTGTCTTATTGACGTGCTGACCTCCGGCGCCTGATGCACGATAGGTATCAATACGTAAATCCGCAGGGTTGATATCAATCTCAATGCTGTCATCTATCTCTGGTGCGACAAAAACTGATGAAAAGGACGTGTGTCTTTTACTGTTCGCATTGTATGGTGATTTACGAACTAGCCGATGAATGCCTATCTCACTTCTTAACCAGCCGAAGGCATATTCACCTGCGAAATGAATGGTAGCGGATTTAATTCCGGCAACTTCACCTGCTGAAACTTCCATCAATTTAACCTTGTATTTATGTTTATCACCCCAACGTAAATACATTCTTAGCAACATCTCTGCCCAGTCTTGGGCCTCAGTGCCACCAGAACCAGATTGAATATCCAAGTAGGCTGAGTTTTTGTCCATTTCTCCGTCAAACATTCGCTGAAATTCAAAGGAGGCTATCGATTTTTCCGTTTTATTTAAGTCAGCAAGTATTTCCTTGAGTGTATCTTCATCATTTTCAAGTGCTACGATGTCTAGCAACTCCTTGGCATCATTAAGAAGATTGTGTAATTTAGAAAAACTATTGCAAGTATTTTCAAGTTGAGTTTTTTCTTTACCTAATGATTGGGCTTGTTCAGGATTAGACCATATCTCAGGATTTTCCAGCTCACGAAGGACCTCCTCAAGGCGTTCTCTTTTCTCTTCCAGATTCAAGTGAGATGACAAAACATCTAGCCGCTCTTGCAGGTCAGTAATTTTTTGATAAGTTGCTGAAAGCTCCATGTTTGTATTTTAAGCTACATAAAATAAAAAAGCCCCAAAAAAGGGGCTTCATTTATTTCTTGTTTGGCGTCTTATTTTCTAAGTCCTAAACGTGAAATTAAATTTGCGTAAGAGTTGATATCATTTTTCTTAGAATAGGAAAGCAATTTTTTACGCTTTGACACTAGTCTTAACAGACCTCTTCTTGAATGGTGATCTTTTTTATGAGTCTTAAAGTGGTCAGTTAAATGCCTAATGCGAGCAGTTAAAAGTGCAACCTGTACATCTACAGAACCGGTGTCACTATCGTCCTTCTGGTATTCTTTAATTATAGCTTGTGTATCAATTGACATAGTTTACGTATTGTGTATATCCAAAATTAAGTTGCGAATTATACGCTAATTTCTTTCATTGTACTATTTCTAAAGTAACAATTTTAATTATCTGGATAAAGACTACTTTCATCTTCTGGCCTTGTCTTAAAACGTCGATGAATCCAGAGGTACTGTTCTGGGGTTTTTAGTATCTGTTTTTCAAGAATTTGATTCGTTCTTTTGGCATCATTCAAGGCATCCCCGCTTGGGTAATTATCAAGTGGCTCTTGGAAAGTCATCTTGTAACCCTGATCGGTTCTAACAAATGAATAAGGAATAACCCGGGTGTTGTTATTTTTTGCAAATCTTGCTGTGGCAGAGGCTGTGGCAGCTTGAATGCCAAAAAGCGGTGCAAAAATACTATTCTTCATACCTAAGTCTTGATCAGGTGCATACCAAATAGGCAAGCTATTACTTAAAGCTTTGACAATTGTTCTTGTGTCGGTGTTCTTAATCATCACTGCACCATTTTTTTGATAACCATTAACCATAATTTGGTCAAACAATTTGTTGTTTTGTGGTCGATAAACATTGGCAATTTTGTGTTTGATTAGAAGGGCTCTACTGCCTAGCATTAGTGGCATAAAGTGTGAACAGAGCAGAATAATACCACCCTCTTTTTTTAATGAATTAGTGAAAAAATGTTCATTCTCAATAGTTAAGGTTTTTTTAATTTTTTTGTCACTTGCATAATAGGCATTTGCAGTCTCAAAGAAACTTATACCAACTGCCTCAAAATGCCTTTTAACCGTAGTTATTACTTGGGCTTGTCTTTTTTCTGGAAAGCAGTTAGAGATGTTTGTATAGGCAACTTTTCTTAATTCAGACATTATAGAATACAGAAACTTTCCAATGATTTTTCCTAAGAAGACTTGGGCGCTGAAAGGCAAAAACACGCTCAGTCTCATTAAAAAGACCAAAATCCATGTATGGAAATATTTAGGGTGAAAGAAATTATTTTTTAACATTAAAATAAAAGTATTTGCTAGTAATTATTGCGAACTAAATTATGCCATTTATTGACAGAGATTTTATCAATGATTTATCAAATAGAGTAGATATTGTTGGTCTAATTAATAAGCGTGTCCCACTAAAAAAGGCAGGAAAAGACTACAAAGCCTGTTGCCCGTTCCACGAAGAAAAAACACCATCATTCACGGTGGTTCCTAGTAAACAGATTTTTCATTGTTTCGGTTGTGGTGAAAGTGGCGGGGCGATTGACTTTATTAAGAAGTTTGATCACTTGGATTTTGTCGCCGCAGTAGAGGCAGTTGCTGGAGAATCCGGTATTTCAGTTGTTTATGACAAAAACGTTAAGCCTATTGATGCTAGCTTTAAACGCTTCAATGCATTGATGGCCAAGGTGAATGATTATTATAAGTCAAAACTAAAACATTCGAGTTCTAAAAACAGGGTGGTTGGTTATGCAAAAAAACGTGGCATTAGCGGTGAAATTGCTAAGCGATTTGAGCTAGGATATGCAGAAGATGCTTGGGCCAATCTTTATGAACATTATAAAGATGATGAACAAGCTATATTAGACCTTGAAAAAATGGGGCTTCTAGTTTTAAAGAAGGACAAGAAAAGCGATTACTACGACAGATTTCGTAATAGATTAATTTTTCCAATCCATAACGCCAGAGGAAGTGTAATTGCCTTTGGCGGTAGAGTCTTGAAGGACAAAGACAGCCCTAAATATCTAAACTCGCCCGAAACTCCTTTGTTCTCAAAATCAAATGAATTGTATGGGTTGCATCACTGCCGAAAATACAGTCGCAGGATAGATTACATACTGGTGGTTGAGGGTTATATGGATGTTATTGCACTACATCAGCAAGGCATAACTTGCGCAGTAGCAACCATGGGGACTGCAACTACACCAATTCACTTGAAAATTTTATCTCGCTCAACAGACACCATTGTTTTTTGTTTTGATGGCGATAAGGCTGGTCGAGCTGCAGCTTGGAAAGCACTACAAACTTCGCTGCCAATGATTACCAGTGGCCTGATAATTAAGTTCTTGCTTTTGCCTGAAGGTGAAGACCCTGACACAATGATTAAGCGAGAATCGCCAACGGCATTTAGTAGGAGAATCGAAGAGGCACAAACCTTGTCTAGTTTTTTATTTGAACACATTAAATCTGAAGTACAATTTGAAACGATCGAAGGTAAGACACAGTTTCTTGAGAAGACTTCCGTACTAATTCACCAAGTTTCTTATCAGGTATATAAGCAACAGTTAATTGAGGGCGTTGCCAAAATAATCGGTCAAGACGTTATTCATGTTGAGAAAGCCATTAACCAAAACAAGCCAGTAGTGCAATATATGCCTGATGACATTTCAACTGAGAAAAGATCTTCTGCAGAAAATCAGGAAGATAATATTACTGATACGGTAAGAACAAGAAATATAAATATGAAGGGCTTAATGTCTAAAATGATTTCTTGCATACTTAACTATCCGTCCTTGGCTAACGATGTTGTTGAAGAGAGAGCAAAACATTTGCCCGAATCTAGAGTGCTAATGGAGCTCATTCACTCAGCTCAAATTGATCCGGATATTACAAAAGAACTTCTTATACAGCCCTTTGAAAATAAAATAAAGATTCATAAAAGACTTGAAGAGTTGAGCGTGCTGGAGCCTTTTTTAAGTGAAAATGAAGCTAAAGACGAATTTCTAAGCGCACTAACTGCTGCTGAAAAGCAACAAGAAAGAAAAAAAACAAGTAAAGACATCTCATCAGCAAGAACTAACGCGGAAGAAAAAAAAATCATGGACGACATACGCCGTCGTAAAGTTCCAGATGTATAGAATTAAGTGTCTGACTTAGGTTGAAGCGTTAAGTCGTTATTGAGAATTTGTTCCATCGCATCACGAAATGCCATCGATGCAGAGTTCGAACCTTCGCAACGAATTTTTAGTGCAGGATCCCAAGAAGCAAAGCATTGTTTTGGATGGTCTAACCTAACTGCGATGATGTATTTAGGCTCGATAACCGGTGAAAAGCCGACAAAATAGGTTCGCTTTGCGCCATCCTTATTGTACTTGCCATCAATGACTATTTCGGCTGTACCTGTTTTACCTGCAATATCATAGCCATCAATAATAGCTCTATAGCCAGAACCTTCCATTGATGCAACTGAATCTAGGATTGAGGAAATTTTCTTTGTTGATTCAGGACTAAAGACCTGTTGTTTTCGGTTATTATTACTGTTGTTTATTACCAGTTTAAGTTCTGGCAGAGCGCCTTCATTTGCGAAAACTAGATAGGCTCTTGCAAGCTGGGCCAAGTTCATATTCATGGGACCGTGGCCAAAAGCTAAGCTCCTCTTGTCAGCTAGACCCCAACTGCTAGAATGTCTAAGAATGCCTGGATTTTCTATACTAGGCATTAAACCTAGAGAGTCACCAAATCCAAGCTTACTCCAGGCATCATAAAAGTCTTCATTTTCGAGTCGCTCAGATATATTAACAGTGCCAAGATTATGAGATTTTTGCAAAATCAGTTTTACAGTCATCTCTTTATATTTTTCGTCTGGCCGTATATTGCCAATTCTTTCGGTAACGTCAATCAATTCATCATCCGTTGCGCTAATGACACCTTTATCTAGCGCTAAAAGCATTGTGAACGGCTTCATTGTCGAGCCCGGTTCAATTTTGTCTGCTAGGACACGATTGCGATACCCTTCTGCGTCAAAGTTTTGGCGATCGTTAGGGTTTGCTGAAGGGTAATTGGCCAAGGCTAATATTTCACCGTTTGGAGCTAAAACAATAGCCGAGGCAGATTTTGCTTCATGAAATTCAGCTGAATTTTTGATAGCATTGTATAGATAGAACTGAATATCTGCATCAATAGTCAACTGTATATCTTCACCATGCTCTAGTGGCTCTATTATTTCTGCATCATAATATATATCGGAGTTAGATTTATTGTCAGCCAATCTTTTTTTGCCATTCATACCAGCCAAATATCTATCAAACTCCTTTTCAACCCCAAAGGCGCCATAATTGAATTCATTAACTCTACCTAAAAGTGCCGCTAAAGATTCATTCTTTGGATAGTAACGAAAGGACTCTGTTTCAAGAAAAACTCCAGCAATTTTTTGTTTAGAACATTTAATTTCTTCAACTTTTTCTTTAATTGGCATGATGAATCCAGCTAGTGATTTAGTTTTATCAAGCCAACTATTTTTTTGATCAACCATTGAACTCACACATACTTTTTGAACATTTTTCTTGAGTTCTGAAATTTTATTAATTATTGGATCAGTTACTGCTAGATTTTTTTTAATTATCAGATACCTTCTGCCCGCTAATTTCTTCTTCTCCAATATTTTCCTTAATTCATAGCTTGGCATTGACAATGCTTCCGCTAAAAGTGCTATGTATTCATCTTGCACCAAGGATGGGTCAATATTAATTCTTTGTTTAATTAAGTCGATTGCAAGAATATTGCCATTTCTATCAAGAATACTTCCCCTAATAGCGTTCTGAGTTATCGTTTGTATAGATTTACTTGAGGCCTTGTTAAGAAATGTAACTTCTTCCAATTCGCTTGAATGAATGGTTGTTGATCGATAGATAAAAATAATAACAAATGCATAAAACAAATATTTGACAATTCCCTGTCTAGTTCTGTAATTTTGAACTCTAGCAAATATCATAGTGGAAGTTTATTTATTTTTTTTGGGCTATCCATTATTAATATTTCTTTTGATTTGTTGTAAATATCCAACCCACTTAAAAGTTCAGAATATTCCACCTTTAATTGTCTATTGATGGCGTTAATTATTTTCTGATTTTCAAAAGCCTGTTTTTCAGTTTTATAGAGAAGATACATTTGGTGATGCCAATTAATAGTCATCAACGACATTAGGACAAGAAAAATGATTAAGGCGCTATTAATTAACCAAGTTGTTTTAATTAATCTCAACATTTTTCCGCCAAGCGAAGAATAGCGCTCCTAGAGCGCCTATTACTTTCAACTTCATTTTTTGTTGGTTTCAATTTTCCTAGATCGTTGAACAAGCATTCGTCAATACCTTTAGAAATAACCGGGAGACCTTTGGGCGTTTCTTTAGGCCGTGAATGCTTTCTAATGAATTGTTTAACAATTCTATCTTCGATTGAATGGAAGCTTATGACGCACAATCTCCCTTTAGGCGCTAAGATATCGATTGATTGTTCAAGTGCCGAAGTGAGTTGCTTGAGCTCATCATTTATCACAATTCTAATTGCTTGAAATGAACGAGTTGCAGGGTGTTTTTTCTTACCAGAACGGACCACTGTGGTGATAAGATTGGCAAGTTCTGTGGTTGAATTAATATCTTTATTTTGTTGATATTTCTTGATTGTAGCGGCAATAATTCTGCTCCTTTTTTCCTCACCATAAAGATAAAGTGCATCTGCAATCTCACCCTCGCTAGTTTGCTTCAGCCATTCTGCTGCAGTCAAACCTTGGGTTTGATTCATGCGCATATCAAGAGGGCCATCGCTATTAAAACTAAAACCCCTATCTGCGTTATCTAGTTGAGGTGAAGATATACCTAGATCCATTAATATTCCATCTATCTCGCCTGTTAAATTCAAACTATCAAGTTCATCAACTAATTTTGAAAAATTCGCATGTAGGAGACTTAAACGAGAGTCTTTAAAGTTTGATTTAGCATAATCAACTGCATCTATGTCTTGATCAAAAGCGATGACTCTACCTGATTCTCCAAGGCAATCAAGCATCCCCTTTGTGTGTCCGCCTCTACCAAATGTGGCATCCACATAAATACCATCAGAGCGAATATTGAGCCCCTCGATTGACTCGCTGAACATGACTGAACTGTGATGATTTGAGGTTGCAGCGCTATCAGATTTACTCTGCACCATTACCCTACAATGAAAGCTTTTGAATTTCTTGAGGGGTCTCTACTTGAGTACTCAGTCTTTCGAGTTTATCAATTTGCTCAGCCCAGATATTTTCATCCCATATTTCAAAGCTATGACCCTGACCACTTAAAATAACTTTCTTATTCAAGTTTGCATGGTTTCTGTGCGACAGTGGAATTAGTATTCTGCCAATCTTGTCTAATTCACATTCATTGGCGTGTCCAATAAGTTTTCTCGAGAGTCTTTTTGAATGGACATTTAGAGAAGGAAGTTCGGCTATCTTTCTTTCCAGGTTTTGCCAATCCGACAAAGGATAGAGTAACAGACAGGGGTCATCGGGATGAATACTAAGGACCATTTGCCCAGAACAAGCCTTGGCGATTTGGTTTTGATGGCGGGTAGGAATCTTTATTCTTCCCTTTGCATCAATGGATAAGAGATGAATTCCACGAAACATTAATCCATTTTATACCATTCTTTACCATATATCACCACAAAATTTTATACATGGCGCAATCCCATATATCTGAAAAGAAAGCAAATATTAAGAGGTTTTTTAATAATACAAATTATTTTTTATTGAAAATTAACTTTTTTTATGTAGAGTTAATTTTTCAATTAAACTAATACACTTAATAAAAGATTGATTTACTAGAAAACTAAATTTGTAAAGGAGAATATATGAATAAAAGAGTGGGAATAATTGGAGCTGGGCCAAGCGGTCTAGCACAACTTAGAGCTTTCAAGTCTGCAGAAGAGAAGGGTGCAGATGTCCCCGAAGTTGTTTGCTTTGAAAAGCAAAGTGATTGGGGCGGCCTATGGAACTATACCTGGAGAACTGGTCTAGACGAGAATGGTGAAATTGTCCACAGCGGCATGTATCGTTATTTATGGTCTAACGGGCCAAAGGAAGCCTTAGAGTTTGCAGATTATTATTTTGATGATCATTTTGATTATCCGATTGCTTCATATCCCCCAAGGGAAGTTCTATTCGACTACATCCAGGGAAGAGTAATTAAGGCAGGTGTGAGAGATAAGATTAGGTTCAATACAGTGGTTAGAGAAGTGTCTTTTAGTGATGACACAAAAATGTTTACGGTAAGGGTGCACGACTTTGAAAATGAGAAATCCTACACTGAAGAGTTTGACTATGTGGTAGTGGCATCGGGCCACTTTTCAACACCAAACGTTCCCGAGTATGAAGGCTTTAGTCACTTTAATGGCAGAATACTGCATGCACATGATTTTCGTGATGCATTGGAATTTATAGGCAAAGATATTTTAGTTGTTGGTAGCAGTTATTCGGCCGAAGATATTGGTTCACAGTGCTACAAATATGGTGCTAAATCTATTACCAGTAGCTATCGTACTGCGCCAATGGGCTTCAAGTGGCCAGATAACTGGGAAGAGAAGCCCGCTATAGAGGAAGTAGATGGTAACACCGTACATTTCGTTGACGGAAGCAGCAAAGACGTTGATGTGATTATTCTGTGTACTGGCTACATTCATCATTTTCCATTTTTGCCGGACTCGTTGCGTCTAGAGACAAATAATATTCTTTATCCTTTGGGAATTTATAAAGGAGTTGTCTGGGAAAAGAATCCTCAGTTAATGTATCTCGGTATGCAAGATCAATGGTACACATTTAATATGTTTGATGCTCAAGCCTGGTATGCAAGAGATGTTATTTTGGGTAGGATTAAGTTGCCTTCATTTGAGGAAATGAAGGATCATACTAAGGAGTGGCATGCGCTAGAAACAGCAGATCCAAGTGTAGCTTATGCCTACAAATTCCAGGGCGACTATATACAGATGTTGGTTGATGAAACGGATTATCCTAATTTTGACATTGAAGGCATGAGACTAACCTTTCTAGATTGGAAGAATAACAAGAAAGAGGATATCATGACTTTTAGAGATAAGTCGCACAAGTCTCTGATGACAGGCTCTGAATCGCCACCCCATCATACTCCTTGGATTGATGCATTGGATGACTCGATGGAGGCGTACCTTAAGCAAGAAAAATAATATTAAATTAATTCAACTATTTATTGAATTAAATTAAATTTTTTTAAAAATAACAAGTAATTGTATGTATTTACAAATCTAAAAGAATCTATTGGCGTTGAAAAAATAATTAGCTTTATCGAAGAAGAAGGTATGTTGTAGCTCTTGACTGAAATGTCTACGGATTGATGATAATTTCATGATATGAAAAATAGACATCTGGAGATAGAATATTGGCTATTAGTAAGCTAAAATCCGCCTACTAAATAAGGAGTTGAAGTTTTCATTCAACACTATAATATGGGTGCTAAGGATAAATTTTTTCTATTACCTCTTTTTTATTGAGTAGTATGAAATACCACATAATTGATAAGGATTCGATAGAATCTGTCTTGGAGCGAGCAGAGCAGTACCGCTCACTACTGCAGCCAGAGATGGCTATAAGTATCTGTTTGGATATTTTTGCAGTTGATGAGGATAATCAAGATGCGCTTGTAATTTATATTCTTGCATTGACAGACCAGTTAGCTCAAGCAGAATCGAAAACACACCACAAAAAGATAACTGACAGTATCAAGAAGCTAAAATCTGATTTTCATCGCCATTACTACACTGGAGTATTTCTAGAAAGGCGTGCAAGGAGCCTTCTCAAACACTCAATGTCTCGTTCATTTGCATATGAAGCATTTATGGAAGCTATTGCAGAATTTGAGATTGCTGAAAAGATGGCGCCAGCACATTGTGCTGACCCAATTCTACGCTATAACAGCTGTATCAGAACGATAAAAAAAGAGCATTTACAGCCTCGACAAGAATTCGATGAACTCTACTAATAATCGTACCATTTTGCTTAAAAAGATGATGGCCGTTGCTGGCTTGACTTGGTTTTTCTATATCGTATTTCATCTATTTAGTGTATTAACTTTTCATTCCGGTGAAGCTTCGTTTAATGACTTTTTCATGTGGCTTAATGGTTCAGTGTTCTATCCTGTTTTACTTGCACTGTTAGGTTCAACAATACTATTTCATGTTTATATTGCTATTACTAGGCAGCTAAATAATAATTCAAGTGTAGGTGAGCGCTACAAAAAACCATACCCCAAAGCAATTCCCCGTACTGTAGCATGGTTGGGAGCCTTCGTTATGTTTGGATTCATTATCATTCATAGTTTTCAAATGCTGACCACAAAAACTGCTGACCTATATTCACAATTACACTTGATTTTTAGTCACCCCATGATGTTGGCGATTTATGGATTTGGAATTTTGGCATTATCAACACACCTTCACCATGGGCTAACAAATGTGTTACAAACTTTGGGCTTTTCAAGTAACAAACCGCACAATCTAGCTCTGGTTATTGTTGTTGCAATAGGGCTCGGTTTTGCCTCCATTCCAATCGGTATTTTGTATGCATAAGTTTAATCCCTATGAACCCACAGGCCCTCTAGAAAATAGATGGGAAAAACATCTATTTGATCTCGCTTTAATTGCACCGCAAAATAGAAAAAAATACAATATTATTGTAATTGGTACAGGTCTTGCTGGTGCATCCTTGGCTGCTACATTGGGTGAGGCAGGCTACAATATCAAGTCATTTTGTTATAACGATAGCCCAAGAAGGGCCCATTCAATTGCTGCACAAGGCGGCATCAATGCAAGCAAGAATTACCAGAGTGACGGCGACAGCACTTGGCGCCTTTTTTATGACACAATGAAAGGGGGAGATTTTAGGGCTCGCGAATCAAACGTCTATCGTCTCGCGCAAATGAGCTGTAATATTATTGATCAGGCGGTTGCTCAAGGGGTTCCCTTTGCGAGAGAGTATAGCGGATACTTGGCCAACAGGTCATTCGGCGGAACTCAAGTTTCAAGGACATTTTATGCCCGTGGCCAGACCGGTCAGCAGCTACTGTTAGGGGCATACAGCGCGATGAGTAAAGAGGTTGCTTCAGGACGGATAAAGCACTACTCAAGGTCTGAAATGCTAGAACTCGTCATCATTAATGATAGAGCTAGAGGTGTTGTGGTTCGCGATTTGGTTAGCGGTGAGATTTCAGCCCATACTGCAGACTGTGTGGTCATGTGTACAGGCGGTTATAGCAATGCCTATTACCTTTCAACAAATGCCAAAGGCTGCAATACTTCAGCAACTTGGCGAGCATACAAGAATGGAGCTTACTTTGCCAACCCAAGCTTTACCCAAATCCATCCAACTTGCATCCCACCTACCGGTGAGAATCAATCAAAGTTAACTTTGATGAGCGAGTCATTACGTAATGACGGCCGAATATGGGCTCCAAAAAAATCCTCAGACTGTGAAAAAAATCCAAATGATATCAAGGAAGAAGATAGAGATTATTTTCTTGAGAGAATGTATCCTGCTTTTGCAAATCTTGTTCCTAGAGATGTTGCCTCAAGAGCTCTTAAAGGTATATGTGATGAGGGAAGAGGGATTGGTGCCAAGGTCCACAATCAAAGACTTGGTGTTTACCTTGATTTTTCTAGTGTTATTGAAAAAATAGGAATTGAAAAGGTAAAGGAGAAGTATGGCAACTTGTTTGACATGTATGAACGTATTACTGGCGAGAACCCTTACCAAGTTCCCATGAAGATTTACCCTGCACCTCACTACACCATGGGAGGTTTGTGGGTTGATTATAATTTAATGACAACCATTAAAGGCTTGTTCGCTACTGGAGAAGCAAACTTTTCTGACCATGGTGCTAACCGACTTGGCGCTTCTGCCTTAATGCAAGGCTTGGCAGATGGTTACTTTATAGCACCAAAAACTGTGGCTAATTATTTAGCCAGAAATCAATTTGAAGAAATCGATGATAATCATCCTGATGTTATCTCTGCACTTGATTCGGTAAGGGCACGAATAGATAAATTAATGAATGCCCCCAAACCAAAATACTCGCCTGATTATTTCCATCAAAAGCTAGGCAGAGTTTTATGGGAAGCTTGCGGTATGGCAAGAAAAAAAGAAGATCTTGAAAGTGCTATTGCAGAGATAAGAAAGCTAAAGTCAGAATTTTGGCAAAATATCAAGGTGACTGGTTTAGAGAAAGACTTTAATCAGACTCTAGAAAAGGCCGGCAGGGTGGCTGATTTTATTGAACTTGGACACTTGATGTGTCATGACGCTATCGAGCGTGAAGAATCCTGTGGCGCCCATGCCCGCCTTGAATATTTATCTGGAAATGGCGAAGCAAAGCGAGACGATGAAAGCTATAGTCACGTCTCTGCATGGGAATACAGTGAAGAAAATGAACCTATACTCCATAAAGAACATCTTCATTTTGAATTTATTAAACCAAGTGTGAGGGATTACAAGTGAATTTTATACTTCATATTTGGCGGCAAAAAAATGCGGACAGCAAAGGTGACTTTGTGACCTATCAGGTCAGTGATATTGACAGTGACACCTCGTTTTTGGAGATGCTTGACCAGCTTAATGAACAGCTCATTGAAAAAGGTGAAGACTGTGTTGTTTTTGACTATGACTGTAGGGAAGGTATATGTGGAGCCTGTTCATTAGTAATTAATGGCTATCCACATGGGGAAAAAAATGCCACAAGTACCTGTCAACTTTATATGAGGGATTATGCAAATCAAACAGAACTATGGATTGAGCCATGGCGCGCTAGAAGTTTTCCAGTCATTAAAGATTTGACTGTTGATCGAAGTGCTTTTGATCGAATTATTCAAGCAGGCGGTTTTATCTCTGCTAGCACTGGTTCAGCGCCAGAAGCAAACTCACAACTTGTAAATAAAGATGACGCTGATGCAGCTTTTGATGCAGCAACATGTATTGGTTGTGGAGCCTGTGTTGCAGTGTGTCCAAATGCATCTGCAAGCTTATTTGTAGCTGCAAAAATTAACCACTTCAACTTGCTACCACAAGGTAAAGTTGAAAGTAAAGGACGAACAATAAAAATGACTTCACAGATGGAACAAGAAGGTTTTGGGAGTTGCTCAAACCATCGTCACTGCGAAGCAGTTTGTCCACAAGAAATATCTATCAGCAATATTACTGTGATGAATAGTCTGTGTTAAGGTTGCTAATTACATAAATGTCACATTTATGTTGTTTTGATGGTCATATTAACATTTGTTAAATGACTTTTTTCTACTCTTTTAAAGGAATGTTATGAAAATTGTATTATTGGGTGCTGCTGGTGGAATCGGACAAGCACTAGGTTTAATATTAAAAACACAGTTGCCAGCTGGTTCTGATTTGTCGTTATATGACATTGCGCCTGTAACACCGGGTGTTGCTGTAGACCTTAGTCATATTCCAACCGCTGTAAAGGTAAATGGTTTTGCTGGTGAAGACCCCTCTCCTGCACTTGAGAATGCAGATATTGTATTAATTTCAGCAGGCGTTGCACGTAAGCCAGGTATGGACCGCTCTGACCTTTTCAACATAAATGCAGGTATTGTAAAAAACCTTGTCTCTGTTTGTGCTGATACTTGTCCAAAGGCATTAATTGGTATTATTACTAACCCGGTCAATACCACCGTTGCAATTGCCGCAGAAGTTTTAAAGCAAAAAGGTGTTTATGATCCAGCTCGCTTATTTGGCATCACAACGCTAGATATTATTCGTTCAAATACCTTTGTCGCTGAGGCCAAGGGGGTAAATCCTGAAGATGTCGACGTGCCTGTAATTGGCGGGCATTCTGGCGTTACTATCTTGCCATTGCTTTCTCAGTCTGGCTTTGAATTTACCGATGAAGAAATCGCTTTAATGACGACACGTATTCAAAATGCCGGAACTGAAGTTGTTGAAGCGAAAGCCGGAGGAGGCTCAGCCACCCTGTCAATGGGCCAAGCCGCCGCTCGCTTTGGTCTTTCTCTAGTCCGTGCTTTGAATGGTGAGGACAATGTTGTTGAGTGTACCTATATTGAGGGTCCTGGCGATAAGGCACGTTTTTTTGCACAGCCAGTCCTTTTAGGAAAAAACGGCGTTGAAAAGGTATTAGATTACGGCACCTTGACAACTTTTGAAGAGTCTACACTAAACAATGCACTTGATATACTTAGAGGTGACATTGCTAAAGGCGAATCATTCATATAATAATCGATGATTGGATTGAATAAATAAATACTTCAAACACGCCATAAACATCGATATAATTGCACCCTTTTTGCTATCTTCTATGTAAGCAATATGCATATTCAAAAAAAATACCAACTTGAAAGTTTTTGGACAGCACTTATCATTATTGTATGCATTGAACAGAGAATTATTCACTAGATCTTACGTTAAAGTTGCTGTGAATAAATAATAACCGATTGCAATTATGTCTGCACAATTTCATGAAAAATCCCTCGAATACCACCGCCAAGGAAAGCCCGGCAAGATACAGGTTTCATCCCATAAAAGTCTGAACACCTGGCAAGATTTAAGTCTAGCCTACACGCCAGGTGTTGCGGCACCAGTCAGAGAAATCGTAAAAAATCAGGATACGGTAAACAAATACACCGCCAAAGGAAACTTGGTTGCTGTAATTACTGATGGTTCGGCGGTTTTGGGATTGGGTAATGTCGGGCCTTCAGCAGCTAAGCCAGTGATGGAAGGTAAGGCAGTTCTATTTAAACGTTTTGCTGATATCGATGTTTTTGATATTGAACTTGATACTCAAGATATTGATGAAATTGTCAACACAATAAAAAATATTGCACCAACTTTTGGTGGCATTAATCTAGAAGATATTTCAGCCCCTCGTTGCTTTGAAATAGAGCAGAGACTGATAGATGAGCTAGATATACCTGTGTTTCATGACGACCAGCATGGTACCGCCATCATTATTGCAGCCGGCCTTTTAAACGCACTGGAGATCCAAGAAAAAACAGCCGATACAGTACAGATTGTTGTTGCCGGCGGAGGCTCAGCAGGCCTTGCCACATTGGAGTTGTTGGCAAACTTAGGGTTTAAGAGGGAAAACATGATTCTAGTTGATCGCAACGGTGTGGTGTCGGAAGATACAAAGCATAAGGTCAATAAATACAAGGCCGCTTTTGCAGTGGATACCAAGAAGAAAACACTGAACGATGCCATGAATGGGACCGATGTTTTTATTGGTGTTGCAAGAGGAGACCTTGTCACGCAAGATATGGTTAAATCGATGGCAGCAAAGCCAATAATTTTTGCATTGTCTAATCCTGATCCAGAAATATCACCAGAAGATGTTTATGCATGTAGAGATGATGTTTTAATGGCAACAGGACGAAGTGATTATCCAAACCAAGTAAATAATGTACTCGGATTTCCATACATTTTTCGAGGTGCTCTGGATGCCAACTCCAAAGAAATCAACATCGAGATGAAAATTGCTGCGGTCCATGCGCTGAAAGAGCTTGCTAAGCTGCCCGTTCCGGACTCTGTACTTGAAGCATACCAAATCGATAGCCTTAGCTATGGAAGGGATTACATCATTCCAAAACCATTCGATCCAAGACTAATCGACACTGTACCAAAGGCAATTTTTCAGGCTGCTGTTGCCAGCGGTGTTTCATGCTTAACTTAATCTTTCAATAACCCCGAAAATAGGCTATTTAATGCTTGCTAAGAAAAACTAGTTATGGGATAATGTCTGATTGTTTTTTTGGAGGGGTTCCCGAGCGGCCAAAGGGAACAGACTGTAAATCTGTCGGCTCTGCCTTCGAAGGTTCGAATCCTTCCCCCTCCACCAGAAAAACATGAGAATAGGAATTAAAACATGAGAATAGGAATTGCGGGTGTCGTATATCGGTATTACCTTGGCCTTCCAAGCCAATGAGGTGGGTTCGATTCCCATCACCCGCTCCATGTGGTTGGGGTTGTGCTCACCTAGCTCAGTTGGTAGAGCACTTGCATGGTAAGCAAGAGGTCACCGGTTCAATTCCGGTGGTGAGCTCCACTTAAAATAATGATTAGAGGAGATTAAGATGTCAAAAGAAAAATTCGAAAGAACCAAGCCACATGTGAATGTGGGC
>CAJWTP010000013.1 GCA_913047325.1 uncultured Gammaproteobacteria bacterium | reverse complement strand
CTTCCTTAGATTGTTTAACCTATTATAAACCTGCTATAGGAAGTGAGAAGGCATCTTATACTTTGTTTTATAATGGTTTCTGTTATTTTCTTATTAAAATACTATAATGACTCCAGTTGTTCTTATCGATGGCAAAAAACAGTCAAAGGCAAGTGTTTTCAATCGCAACACGCAGTTTGGCGATGGATTGTTTGAAACATGTCTTGTTGAAAATAAAAAATTGCTTTTTTGGTCAAATCACTTCGAGAGAATGAAACTAGGTTGTGAACGTTTGCAGATACCTATGGTTGATGAAGCTTTATGGTTGGTTGACATCAAAAAGGCAATTTCTTTACTAAAAATTGATAATTGCATCGTCAAATTAGTCTTGAGTAGGGGAGAATCTTTCAGGGGATATAGCTATAAAGATAATATCAGGCCGATTCGTATGACTATTGTTTCTGAGTTAAAAAGGAATAACCAGAATATGACATTTTCTTTAGATTTTTGTAATAGTGGTTACAACTCTAATCCAAAATTAGCAGGCATAAAACATTGCAATCGACTCGAACAAGTTCTTGCAAGTGCGGATTTAACTGGTGATGATGGAATTATGCTGGATGAGAATGAAAATGTTATTTCAGTAACAAAAGGGAATATTTTTTGTGTCCAAGGAAATACCCTTATAACTCCAAATTTGGATAAATGCGGCATTGAAGGAACGCGCCGTGCTGTTATATTGGGCCTAGCTATGCGGTTGGGATTTGATATAAGTATAAAGACTCTTCCTGTAAACGAACTTCTTCAATCCGATGAGATCTTTATTTCAAACAGCGTTCAAGGAATACGTCCAGTTAGTAAAATTGAAGGCCATAGATATAGCGAACACAAGATAACAGAAATATTTTCAGAGACCCTTAAAGAAAAATCCGAAGACGATAATTCATTCATATGGTTGTAGCAAAAAAGCTTTTTTCTTATAGACTATTTGTCATAATCATTTTCTGTCTCGGTTATGTTTGGTGGCTGACTTCAAAAGATATGATGATTACAGAAACTCAAATCTATCATGTGCAGAAAGGAGCAACAATTGATTCTATCTCTGAGGACTTAAGCAATCATAAATTAATTAAGTCAAAAATTATGTTCAATTTGATTGGTGAATTATTTAACTACGATAAAAAACTTAAATTAGGATACTATGAGATAGAGCCTGATATGAGTGTATTAGATTTTTTTGAAGTTGTTACGAATGGCAGGGTAGCGACTGTAAACATAACGTTTATTGAAGGAAAGACTATTCATGAGTATTTTCAAATGCTGAATTCTAATCCAGCTATTCATTCCAATTTATCACTTCAAGAAACGATGAACTTGATTGCCATTAAAGAGCCATATGAGGGGCAGTTCTTTCCCGAAACATTCAATTTTGATTACGGGGAAAGTGCAAGTAATGTACTAAAAAGATCCCACAGAATGATGCAAGAGAGGTTAGATTTATTGTGGCAGAATAGAAAAAAAGGTTTGCCTTATAAAGATCCATATGAAGCGGTAATTCTAGCTTCTTTGATTGAAAAAGAGACCGCTTTTGACGATGAAAAGAACCTGATATCAGGCGTTTTTATTCGTAGACTAGAAAAAGGTATGAGACTGCAAACTGACCCTTCGGTGATATATGCTCTAGGTGAAAAATATAAGCCTCCCCTAAAGAAAAGTGATTTAAATTTTGATAGTTTGTATAACACCTACCGATACAGCGGATTACCGCCCGGTGCGATTTCATCAGTGAGCTACTCCTCTCTATATGCTGCATTCCACCCGGATAACGGTACCGCATTGTACTTTGTCTCTAAAAAAGACGGAAGTCATGCATTTGCATCAAATTATGATGAACACAAAGACAACATCAATAAGTTTTTAAGTGGCACCTAGTTTAAAATTAGCACTATGAATAAAGGAAAATTTATTACTATAGATGGTATTGAAGGTGCTGGTAAAAGTACTCAAATTGCGTTTATTTGTGACTATTTGCAGCGAAAAGGACTAGATGTTGTAAAAACTCGTGAACCAGGAGGTACTGAATTAGGAGAAAAAATTCGTAAACTCTTGTTGGGTCGTGATACTGGAGATATGCATAGTGATACCGAATTGTTGTTGATGTTCAGTGACCGTAATGAACACATACAAAGAAAAATTAAACCCGCTCTTAATGCTGGTAAATGGGTTATCAGTGATCGATTTACAGATGCATCCTTTGCTTATCAAGGAGGCGGCAGAGAACTCGATATAGAGAGAATTTCTGAGCTTGAATCATGGGTGCATGGAGAGTTTCAACCAGACCTAACTATCATATTAGACATTGAGACAGATTTGGGGATGCGGAGAATTGAAGCTCGCGCTGAAAAAGATCGCATCGAACAAGAAGATTGGAATTTTTTTGAACGAGTCAGGAAAGCTTTTGTTGATAGAGCAAAAAAATATCCTGAACGTATTCAATTGATTGATGCAACTTGCTCGGTTGAGCAAGTACAACAAAAAATAAAATCACTGCTTGAGGCTTTATGATATTGCCCTGGCATCAAAAAGCTTTTGCAAAACTGAGACAGATGATCGATCAAAACCATTTGCCACATGCACTGTTGATTACTGGTGTAGAAAAAATAGGCAAGTTTGAGCTTGCAAACCAACTAATTAAGACACTTCTTTGCAAAAACAAGTCTTGTGGAGAGTGCAAAAATTGTCAATCTCTTGAAAAAGATAATCCAAGAAAATTACTCGACCACAGCGTTCTTATTCGCAGATCACATTACCCAAACATGATTTATTGCTGTAACGAATTAAATGATTCAGGAACACTATCTAAAGAGATAAGGGTTGATCAGATCCGAGCTTTCTGCGAGTCATTGGAAAAAACTGCACAAGAGCTCCAGATAGGGATGATTTTTTATGCTGATCAGTTAAATATTAACGCTGCTAATAGCCTGTTAAAGACTCTAGAAGAGCCACGCAAAAATACTCTAATTATTCTATTAGCGCATAATCCAAGTTCATTGCCAGCAACAATACTTTCACGTTGCCAGAGTATACATATCAATCCAACCTTTAATGAATCAAGTGTGGCCTGGGTGTCTAGTCATATTGAGGAAGATAAGCGTGAAGATTTCAGTGCTGTTCAGTTGCTAGAGAATTCCCATGGAGTTCCCTTCAGGGCGGTCGAAGATTTAAAGGGGAATTATTTTTTGCAGTACCAAAATTGGCAAAATCATTTGCTAGAAATAGCAACAAACCCAGTTAAAGCAAATGAATCTGAAGTATTTGATGGACAAGAGTTGGAAGTATTGAATTGCCTACAGCAACTTGTTACTCAAGCGATACGATTAAAAACTTTGCGCAAAGAGGGAGCTCTTCTAGAACTCAATAAGGTAATCGAGAAGACACCTGCAAAATATTTTTTTCAATTGTTAGATGATATTAATCGTGCGATTTCAATGTCACAAACAAGCGTAAATATTAAGTTGTTATTGGATAATATTCTTATTGTTTGGTCGCATATTACGCACCTAAAAAAGTACCCAGTTATTACCAACCCCAGGGAAAATTAATGAAACATTCATCAAGCTTATTTAATGAAGCCAAAAAGTATATTCCTGGGGGAGTTAATTCACCAGTTAGAGCTTTCAATGGGGTAGAGGGTGAACCTATTTATTTTGAACGCGGTGATGGCGCTTATCTTTTTGATGTTGATGGTAACTCCTATATTGATTATGTTGGCTCCTGGGGTCCAATGATATTAGGGCACGCAAATCCAATTGTTCTTGATGCTGTCAGGGGAATGTTAGATAAGGGTCTCGGTTTCGGGGCGCCTACAGAAATTGAAACCCTGCTTGCAAAAAAAGTTTGCCAACTTATACCTTCTATTGAATTGGTTAGAATGGTTAGTTCCGGTACTGAAGCAACTATGAGTGCTATAAGGTTAGCAAGAGGCTATACTGGGCGCGACAAAATCGTCAAATTTGAGGGTTGTTATCATGGTCACTCTGACTCCTTACTAGTTAAGGCTGGTTCGGGAGCATTGACATTAGGAGTGCCGACTTCTCCCGGTGTTCCAAGTGATTTAGCGAAACACACTTTGACAGTTGACTACAACAATCTTGAGTCTGTAAATAGATTGTTTGAGGAGATGGGTAAAGAAATAGCTTGCATTATTGTTGAGCCGGTTGCTGGGAATATGAGCTGTATACCGCCATTAGAAGGTTTTTTGCAAGGTCTTAGAAAGATTTGTGATGAATATGGCTGTGTTCTAATTTTTGACGAAGTGATGACAGGTTTTCGTGTCGCATTGGGTGGTGCACAGACTCACTACCGAGTTCAACCTGACCTTACAACACTAGGCAAAGTGATAGGCGGTGGTTTACCTGTTGCGGCGTTTGGTGGTCGGCGAGAAATTATGGAAGAGGTTGCACCTTTGGGACCGGTCTACCAAGCAGGCACGCTTTCTGGAAATCCTCTATCTATGGCGGCTGGTCTTGCTATGCTCAACATACTAGAGGCTGATGACTCTTTCTATCAAAACTTAAGTAAGAGTGCAGAGTATCTCGCCAAAGGCATTGTTGCTGCAGCTGATGAAAAAAATATTGCGCTGACAAGTAGCAGTGTAGGAGGAATGTTTGGAATATTTTTTAGCACTGAAGAAAAGGTGACCAATTTTAGTCAAGTTTCTGGATGTGATATTGATTTGTTTAAAAAGTTTCATCGATTGATGCTAAATCAGGGGATTTATCTAGCGCCTTCAGCCTATGAGACTGGTTTTGTTTCAGCAGCACATACTAACAAAGAGCTAGACCAGACTATTAATGCTGCCTCAATTGCCTTTTCTAAGCTATGAGTTTAAATAATGTTGGCGCTGAGTTTGAGAGCGCAAAAAAACACCTATCACTCTATAAAAACAACATCACTGTTTTTGGTTCTGCCAGAGTTAAGGAGACTGACCCTTTATATGAAAAATCATACCAGTTAGGAAGGTTACTCTCAAATTCTGGTTTCAATGTATTTACTGGCGGAGGGCCAGGTGTTATGGAGGCAGTCAGCAAGGGCGCTTTCGAAGGTAAATCAAAAAGCGTAGGAATCAATATTGAGCTACCTCATGAACAAGTTCCCAACCCTTATTTAGATAGCTCTCTAACATTTAGATATTTTTTCACTCGTAAAGTGATGCTGGTTAAGTATGCTAGTGCCTGTATTTTCTTACCTGGGGGTTATGGCACTAATGATGAATTGTTCGAAATCTTAACTCTAATTCAAACCTATAAAATGCAATCGATCCCAGTTATTTTATGTGGTTTAAGTTTCTGGCAGCCATTGATAGCATGGATTGAAGATATGGTTATGAAGGACTATGTAAAGAAGGAAAATTTGGATTTACTTATTCTTGTAGAGTCTAATGAAGAAGTTATGAGAACTGTGAAGGAAAAATTGTGTCTTTAGCTATATTTGACCTAGACAAGACGCTAATCGGTGGAGATAGTGATTATCTATGGGGTGAGTTTTTGTGCGAAATTGGCGTTATTGTTGATGTTAATTCATATCAAAAAAAGAATGAGTTTTATTTTCAACAATATGACTTAGGCTATCTAGATATTGATGCCTATCTGGAATTTTGTTTAGAACCACTTTCAAGACACTCATTTAGTGAACTTGATGCATACCATAAGGAGTTTATGCGTCAAAAGATTGAGCCAATATTGTTAGACAAGGCGCAAAAAGTTGTAGACCAACATAAATCTCAGGGTGACACACTCCTTGTTATTACCGCAACAAATAGTTTTATCACTTGGCCAATCGTTAAAAGATATGGCATTGAAAATTTGATAGCAACTGAACCTGAAGTTAAGAATGGTCGTTATACAGGAAAGGTTTCAGGCATACCTTGTTATAAGAATGGCAAAGTCGACAATTTAGTTCCGTGGCTCAAAGAAAACCAAGAAACATTGACAGACTCAACTTTTTATTCTGACTCAAATAATGACTTGCCATTACTGAGATTAGTTGATCGACCAGTAGCTGTGAATGCTGACCCGATACTGACAGAGGTTGCACGTCAAAATGGGTGGGAAACTCTTGACTGGATGAAGTAGATTAAATAAATAGGTCTTGGGTTGAGTGGTGAGCAACATCAAGGTAAGTCGCTGCTCCAGCATACTCTATGCCATCAATAAAGTCCTCTCTGGAGTATCCAAACAAGCCAATAGTCATTTCACACGCTATAAACTTAACACCCATCTCGATACAGACTTGACGCAACTCTTCAATCGTAGCAACGCCATTATTCTTCATTGTTTTTTTCATCATTGATGTTGCAAACAACTCTAAGCCAGGAATGTTCCACATAACGTTTGGAATTTTAGGACCAAAATTAATCGCTTGAAACCATTTAGGCCCAAAAGGCATTTTCATCGGCATTGCAGGATTTCCTTGAGGTGAAATTCTGAGTTTAGATAGATCTTTGAGAAGTAAATTTAAACCATAAAAGGTGCAAAAAACAGATACCTCTTTACCCATGGCAACTCCTGTGGAAGCAAGAATGAAAGGTGGATACGCCCAGTCAAACGTTCCTTTCGATGCAATAAGTGTCATTTTATTTGTTTCGGACATGAGGTTCTATGGATTATGATTTTTCGATATTAAAAATGAATTGTTTGTCTTGTTCCCTGTGAGAAATTAAGACATCGCCAGTCTGATTACAAAAAGCAATAAAATCCTTAGTTGAACCTTTATCAGTGCAAATAACTTCAAGGGTATCTTTTGCATTCATTCCGGCTAGTGCTTGCTTCGTTTTTAAAATAGGCATAGGGCAGTTATGCCCTGACATATCAATGGTTTGATGTGACATATAATTACTCTCAAATATATATATTTTATCGCGTATTGTTTATTCAAGTAGCTTTTTATTAACCACTATACTCAACGACATTGATAATAAAAACACTACTACTAAGGATTCAAAGAAAGTCAGGGCTGATAGTTTCAACCCCATTGGGCGTTCCCAACAAAAGAATATCAGCACCTCGATTGGCAAAAAGGCCATTTGTTACAACACCTACGATATTGTTTAGTTTATTTTCAAGTGTTTTTGGATTTTCAATTTTGAGTCCATGGATATCTAATATTAAGTTTCCATTGTCGGTGGTAAAACCCTCCCTAATAATCGGGGATCCACCAATCGATTTACTAATTTGTTTCTTAACATAGCTAACAGACATTGGTATAACTTCTACCGGTAGAGGGAAATTCCCCATCACACTTACGAGTTTAGATTCATCAGCAATACAAACAAACCGCTTAGCAACTGCTGCCACAATCTTCTCGCGAGTAAGGGCGCCGCCCCCGCCCTTAATTAAGTTTAATTCCTTATCAGACTCATCAGCGCCATCAATGTAGACAGATATTTCCTTAACATTATTCAAATCGATGACTTCAATTCCGTGGCTCTGAAGACGCTCTGCTGTTACCACTGAGCTTGCCACAGTTCCTGAGATCGCATCCTTTATTGTTGCCAGCTCGTCAATAAAAAAATTTGCTGTAGAACCAGTTCCGACGCCTATAATAGAGTTCGGAACGACATACTTGATGGCAGCTCTAGCTACTTCAAGTTTCATTTCATCCTGAGTCATTTTTTCGGTCTGTTTTCATATTTGAAAAAGAATTATACACTATGAAAAAATTAGTCCTTGCTACAAGCAATCCTGGCAAAATTAAAGAGCTTCAAGAGATGCTCGATGGTCATTACAGCGTCATCTCACAAACAGATATGGCCATAGAAGAGGTACCTGAAAACGGTCTAAGTTTTGTAGAGAATGCTCTTATCAAAGCAAGAAATGCATCTCATCGTTCAGGATTGGCAGCACTTGCTGACGACTCTGGGATTGTTGTCAATGCCCTTAATGGCGAACCAGGCATATACTCAGCGAGATATGCAGGAGAAGGGGCTAGTGACATGGAAAATGTTACTAAACTCTTATCCGAGATGAACAACTTAAGTGGCGAAGACAGAAGGGCTAGTTTTTGGTGTGCGATAGTTCTCGTGTGCTATCCTGATGACCCAGCACCACTTATCATTCAAAGGAGTTGGGACGGCGTAATTACTCATAAAGCTAGAGGAAAAAATGGTTTTGGTTATGACCCTATCTTTTATCTACCGGAGTCCAGATGCACTTCTGCTGAACTATCCTCCAAGCAAAAAAACCTTATTTCTCATCGAGGTCAGGCTTTAAGAGAGCTCTTGAAGCAACTTTCTTTTGAAGACTGATTTGCTAGAGTTGCCGCCGATTTCTCTTTATATTCACTACCCTTGGTGTATCAAGAAGTGTTCATATTGTGACTTTAATTCGTATCAGGGTAAGGCAATAAAGGGTTATAAAGAAGCCCTCTTTAGAGATCTTGATAATGATATCCACTATCTTCAAGGTCGTTCGATACATTCAATATTTATTGGTGGAGGTACGCCAAGCTTAATGCCAGTTGACGAAGTAAGACAATTGTTTCAAGGTTTACAAGATAGACTCTCAATTTCAAGAGATGTTGAAGTTACAATTGAGGCGAATCCCGGCACTTTTGAGGTAGAAAAGTTTGCCCAATTCAGAGAGATTGGAATCAACCGTTTATCGATTGGCGTTCAATCATTTGATAATAAACACCTAAAGTTATTGGACAGGATCCACACCAGGGATGAATCTATAGAGGCAATCGAGAGAGCAAAAAGTGTGGGCTTTCATAATCTAAATGTAGATTTAATGTATGGCCTTAGTGGGCAAACAAGAGAACAAAGCTTGGAAGATATCAAAACTGCTATATCTTTTAAGCCAAGCCATATATCTCTATACCAACTAACGCTTGAGCCAAATACAATATTTGCAAAGTATCCGCCCAAGCTGCCAAAAGATGAAATTATTTGGGAGATGGGTAGTGTTGGAGCAGATTTACTCGAAGCTAGTGGCTTTAATAGATATGAGATCTCAGCTTACGGAAAGAATTTTTCACAACATAATCTCAATTATTGGGAGTTCGGTGACTATATAGGAATAGGCGCAGGAGCACACGGCAAAATAACCGACACGGGCAAAGATGCAATATTTCGTACCATGAAGTCTAAATCTCCAAACGATTATATGGCGCGATTCAATAATAATCAGAATAACACCTCGATAGCGACTATTGAAAACTCATCTTTTGAATTTATGCTAAATGCATTCAGACTAAAAGAAGGTTTTAGTCTTGAGTTGTTTGAATCTAGGACAGGACAAAATTTCCAAACAGTTAGTCAACAAATCAACAAAGCAAAAAAAATAGGGTTGCTAGAGATAAAAAATGACAGGATAATACCAACCGAAAAGGGTTTTAATTTTGTTAACGACCTACAAGAAATGTTTCTATAAAGTCAATTTTATGAATACAGATTTTTGGTTTTGCAAACATACATGGAAAAGAAGCGCCAATAACACTAAATGGTGTTTGATTGGTTGCTCTATTGGAGATTTTGGAACAATTGCACTAATGCAAGATAGTGATGTGTCGGTACCTATTATTTTCGCGTTGGCAATGATTAACGGCATCATTACGAGCATTCTTTTAGAGACTTTTATATTAATAAGGCAGAAAATGAGTTTTCAAATTGCCATTAAAACGGCTGCAGGCATGAGTTTGATTTCAATGATTTCGATGGAATTTGCAATGAATCTAGTGGATTATTTGATTACAGGTGGTGCTAAATTCTATTTCTGGGTGCTGCCGATATCTTTATTTTTTGGTTTTATTACGCCATGGCCATATAACTATTGGCGCTTAAAAAAGATGGGAAAAGCCTGTCATTAACTGGACTCACAACCAATAATGCCTTAGGGTAAAATTACCGCTAGTTTTTCTAACCAATTAAATTATGCAGATAAACAATATCGCTAACGTTTTAACTGAATCGTTACCATATATTCAACAATTTCATGGCAAAACAATCGTCATTAAGTATGGCGGTAATGCGATGGTAGATGAAGAACTAAAATCAAGTTTCGCGCGTGACATTGTTTTAATGAAGTCTGTAGGTATGAACCCAATTGTTGTTCATGGGGGAGGTCCACAGATTGGCAAAACACTCGAAAAGATAGGCAAGGATAGCGAATTTATTGGTGGAATGCGTGTCACCGACAGTGAAACTATGGATGTTGTCGAGATGGTACTTGGTGGCTTAGTTAACAAGGAAATTGTTAACCTTATACATCAACACGGTGGCCACTCTATAGGGTTAACAGGCAAAGATGGGCGTCTAATTACAGCAAACAAACTAAAAAATAAAATTGAACCAACTTCTGAGATTATCGACCTAGGACATGTAGGAGAGGTTGATCAGATTGACGTTTCCGTTATCGAACTTTTGCTAGAGGGTGACTTTATTCCGGTTATTGCTCCGATAGGAGTTGGTAATGATGGGTTTTCATACAATATCAATGCTGATCTAGTGGCTGGTTCTATAGCAGAAGCGCTTAAAGCAGAAAAACTTATCCTGCTAACTAACACGCCAGGCTTGTTGGATGCAAAGGGCGACCTTCTGACTGGGCTGAATACATCAAAAGTCAATCAACTAATTAAAGATGGCGTTATCCATGGCGGCATGCTACCCAAGATTGATTGTGCATTGTCAGCCGTTAAGGATGGAGTAAATCGAGCACATATCATTGATGGACGTGTGGCTCATGCTGTACTGCTTGAGATATTTACTGATACTGGAGTGGGGACATTAATCACCAACAATGAATAGCACTCGCGATACTATTAGTGTTTGTGATTGTAAAATTCTTGCTCATTACCGTTTTGAAGGCGAACAATACATATTAACCCTGTCTTCTGAGGAAATCTCTAAGTCAACTCTACCAGGGCAGTTTGTTCATATTACAGTATCGAGCGAACTTGCGATGCGTAGACCCTTTTCGGTAATGTCTGTCGATGAAGAAAATGGAACTTTTGACTTACTCTACAAGGTCGTGGGTGAAGGTACAAGGCAACTAGCTGAATGCAAGATTGGTGATGTTTTATCAATCATCGGGCCAATCGGTAACGGCTTTAAAGTTTCTGATAAAAAAACCCCGATACTAATCGGTGGTGGGGTTGGTATGCCACCAATGATAGCTACTGCACAACAGATCAGGAGTGATGATTATTATCATCCCTTTGTTATACTGGGTTCGGAAGTGCCATTTCCATTTACTACAGTCCCCAGTGAAATCGAAATTCAGTTTCAGGGGCCATCTCATACCATGCCACTGTTAGAGGACTGGGGTATTACTTGTCGGCTAGCAAGTATGCAAGGATTTGATGGTGTCTATAAAGGCTATGTCACGGAGTTGGCAAGGAAGTATTTGGATGCCTTGTCCACTAAAGAGTTATCACAAGTTGAAATATATTCTTGCGGACCTCGTCCGATGCTCGAAGCAGTTGCAGAACTGGCTAAAGAATACAAATTGCCATGTCAAGTTTCGCTAGAAGAGTTCATGGCTTGCGCTGTCGGAGGTTGCGCAGGTTGTGCAGTTGAAGTGAAAAGTGATGAAGGTGTTATGATGAAACGTGTTTGTGTCGATGGACCAGTTTTTGAAGCTCAATCTGTTTTTTAAATGTTAATAACTACAACAAGCAAATCAGGTGATAAGAAGTAACCTTGAAAAAGTTAAAGATCGTATAGCATCAGTCAAACATACCCAACAAGTTAGGCTAGTAGCTGTCAGTAAGACACGTTCAGTAAGTGAAATACAGCAAGCAATCGATGCCGGTCAGAGAGATTTTGGCGAAAATTACCTACAAGAAGCGCTAAATAAAATTGATGCAATAGGAGACCAGTCATTGGTCTGGCATTTTGTCGGTCCAATCCAGTCTAACAAAACAGCAAAAATTAGTGAAAATTTTGACTGGGTACATAGTCTTGATCGTGTCAAGATAGCTGAGAGGCTGAGCGAGCGGAGACCCAGAAGCCTCAGGCCATTGAATGTCTTGTTGCAAGTCAATATTGACTCTGAATCAACCAAGTCTGGTGTATCGCTTGAAGAGGTTGCAGGTATTATTCCTCAAATTGAAAAACTACCTAATATTTCCCTAAGGGGTTTTATGTGTATACCAAGGCCTGAGAATTCTGCCCAAAGCTTTTCTAAGATGGCTGAATTAATGTCTAAATATCCCAAACTGGATAGCCTCTCAATGGGAATGTCGTTGGATTTAGAGTTGGCAATAGAAAGAGGGGCCACCATTGTTAGAATTGGAACGGATATTTTCGGTAAAAGGGAATAGAATATATACTTTGATTTGAAGAAAATATTATGAGCATTAAACTTTATATCACCGGTGGCACGATTGACAAGGTCTACAATCAGTCCAATGGAGAGTTAGAATTTAATCAGACGCATTTTCCTGAGATGCTCTCAAGAGCAAGAATAGAGGTAGAAATTAAAACAGAGATATTACTTTTCAAAGACAGTTTGTACATGGATGATGATGATCGCGAACTTATCTTGAAAAGTTGTGTTGAGTGTGAAGAAGAAAGAATACTGATAACTCACGGGACCGATACAATGTGCGAGACAGCAAAACTTTTAGGCGCGAATCTAAAAAATAAGATTGTCGTATTGTTTGGTTCTATGGTTCCTTATACAGTCAGTAATTCTGATGCATTCTTTAATTTAGGTTGTGCGCTGGGCTCATTGAGTTTATTAGAAAACGGGGTTTATGTCGCTATGAATGGTCGTACATTGCCATGGAACGATGTTGTAAAAAATAGGAGTCTAGGGATCTTTCAAAGCCCAAACTCCTAATCGATTTTAGGAGTTATTTCGCGCTATCTATCATGTACTGGATAGCCGATTTGAGTTCATTGTCTGAACAATCCATACAAGTACCTTTAGGAGGCATTCCGCCCTTGCCTGCAATGGCAACTTTAAGTACTTCGTCTATACCACGCTCGATTCTTGGAGCCCAGTCCTCTAATGAGCCAAACTTTGGTGCCTCCATGATTCCAGTAGCATGGCAGGCCTGACATTTAGTATATACCTCTTCAGCTGTACGTTCGGATTCTTCAATAGCATTGTTTGACGCAACCGCGTCTTCAACTCTAACCTCTCCAACTGGCTTGATTCTGTCAAGTGTTGCACTGTCCAGCTCAACTGTTTCACTAGTTGGGTGGTCATTAGAGCCGTTATAAGCCTTAAAGCCAATAAAAAGCATAACAACCAACCAAATACCGAGCATTAATTTTGTTCTACCTTTAGAGTTTTGACTCATTATATCTTCCTTGCATAATCAGATTAAATTGCGGCATATTATACATTTGGTTATAATGAGTTTTGGTCGAATCCAAGATAAATATGCTCACTAAAAACATCCTAAGAGGATTCAATTTACTTAAGATAAGTACTTGGTTGACAGCTATAGTCTCGCTACTATTGCTCTCAGTTGTAGCTTTTTTTGTTAGTTTCCCGGAGATAATGAAGGAACCTATAGAAGAAAGACTCTCTCAGATGAGTGGATTAGAAGTAAGTATTAACCGACTTGCTTTGGAGTTCCATGATAATGAATTAGTTTTAGCGGTGCATGATGTCGAAATAGGTGTTAAAGGTTTAGACCCTATCGCCTCAATTGATGTTTTGCGCTGGGACGCTGATTTAATCGCACTCTACAAAAACACTGAAATACCTGGTCGAATTGATATCAACGAGTTAACTCTAAACAATTCTTTAATAGAAAAATATATATCAAATCTTAATACTGATTCAGTATTTTCTAGTTCAAGTTTGTCAGGACTAATGGCATTAGAGATGCTTTCAGTTAAAAAAACTATCATTAATGGCGAAAAGATTCATCAACTCGCACCAATTGAGCTGGTAAGAGACGAACAAAAAATTACTCTTTCAATGGACAATCAAGCTATTTATAGTGGTGCTGTAATACCTGAAATTGGAAACACCGTAAATATTAAAACAAGTATCGATGTAGCCAGAGCAAAGGCTGACAGGTTGGCAGTCATTCCGTTTACTATAAAAAATGAGGATTTTACTCTATCTGCTCAGCTCAGAATATTTTCCCAGCAAGACAAGGTTTATCTTGAATTTCAAAGTTATATTAATAGTATAGATGTTGCAAAAATTCATCAAAATATTCCAAAAACTTTAGCTAAAACAAAAAGCGCTAGTTGGCTCGATAGCGCATTAATTGAAGGCAAGTTAAGTGATATTATGCTCACTACAAGGTTTACTATTGGGGGCCAAAGTGAGGAACCTATTACAAAGTTTTCAGCTAATCTGGAAAACGCCAAGCTTTCTGTTGACTCTGCATGGGAAAGTATTACAGAACTCAATGCAAAAATTACCCTATCCAACAATTACGTTCAACTTGTTGGAGAAAATGCCAAAATTGATACGCTCAATCTAGATTATATTAATTTATCTGCAGAAAATTTCGACAAGCCTAATGGGAAAATTAAGGGACGTGCACGCATCACTTCAACTAGCGAAGAAATCACTGACTTTTTGGTGAGATCACCAGTATCAGACAAATTAAAGAATTTCATTGGCAAGTTTGAACTAGGCGGTGATCTGAGTGGCAATGTCAATATTTCAGCCCCATTTGAAAGGAAAGGTAACGAGGGTGTAGTGGTTGACTTTGACGCCTATGTCAAAGATAACACCTTAAGTATTCCTGAGTTAAATACTTATGTTGAAAAATATAATTCAACAATTTCATATCATAACAGGATACTCAAGACTAAAGGTCGTGGTCAAATAGCTAACAAAGAGTTTGAATTATCGCTAAATCCTGATGAATGGATTGGCAAAAAAGATTCGCCGTTCAGAGTTGCTATGAAACTTGTAGACAGCTCGATTAATGCCTATATTAGCAAGCAAACTGGCATGAACTGGGGCGCCCAAATTGAATCAAATAATCTACAGGTAGACATTAATTTATTGAGAAAACAAGATGACATGGCGGTCATTGAGTTGGATAATCTTGTAGTTGAATCTATTGATGGAGATATAGGTTTATGGGAGCTTTCTCCTCAAGATTTTCCGAGCTTTCATTTGAGTTTAAAGGGGGCAGAGATTAATGGTAGGTCTGTTCCTGATTTGGAGGCAGATCTTAATAATAAAGGCAATGTTATGGAAATAAGAAATCTTACACTTAAAGATATAGGAATAAGCAACAAAGACTTGGTTTTTAACGGAAACTGGTTAGGAGGCAGGACGGTTTTGAGAGCAAAAGCTTCACACCCAAACTTGTCAGACTTCTTGGCAAAGCTTGGCATAGAAAAGACTGTCAGTGGAGGCGCTTTTTCGACCGACTTGAGATTCTTTTGTGAGTGCGAGCCATGGGAAGTAACGATTCCAAAAATTAGTGGCTTCTTATCTACAGAGATAGAGAAGGGGGTTTTAACCAATGAAGACCCTACATTCTTTAAACTACTTTCGTATATCAACCTGGCAACTATTGCTGATAGATTGAGAAAACCTAGGTCTGAATTAAGGAAGCAGGGCTTTGTATATGACCGAATTGGTGTCGATTTGATTGTTGGTAATGGCAAAGCTCGTATCAGTAATTTTGATCTCGAGAGCGATGAGAGCGGTGTAGAGATGAGTGGATATGCGGACCTTATAGGGCGTACTTACAATTTACAGGCCATCGTAACGCCATCCATTGCGGACACCATTCCATTGGCCACCTACCTCGCTGGTGGGGGTCTTGCAGGTTTGGGAGTATGGGCTGCAGATAAGATGCTTTTTGGTGGTGAAATTATCGGGTCATTTTTTGACAAAGTGATTGAGCTTACATATGAAATCACAGGCCCATGGTCGGAACCAAATATTGCAAGACTGCCGGGGGTTACAGTTTTATGATAAAGCAATTATTGCAAGACCATAAGATTACAAAGGGAAAAGTATTTGACCTGATATCTTCTTTGTCAGAAACTGGAGGTGAATATTGTGATCTATATTTTCAGCACTCGGTTTCTGAGTCATGGTTACTTGATGACGGGATTGTCAAGGATGGTTCCTACCATATCAGTCACGGTGTTGGTACTCGATGTGTCAAGGATGACAAAACCGGTTTTGCTTATTCGGATGACCTCAATATAAAGGCAATTCAGAGCGCCATTGATTTCGCTAAAGGGATTAGTGATAGTCCAAAAAATAAAAAAATAAGTACAATAAAGCAAGCAAAATATACTCCTAAATATCCCTCTAAAAATCCACTTGATAGTTTAACTTCTAAGGAAAAAGTTAATCTTCTTCTTCAAATCAATTCGATTGCCAGAAAGGATCCCAAAGTGACTCAAGTCAGCGCTTCGCTCGCTGGTGCTTATACCGAAGTATTGGTTGCATCAAGTGATGGCGTTTATCAGGTAGACTGTCGACCTATGATCAGACTCACCGTTAGTGTGATTGTTGAACATGAAGGTAGGGTTGAACAGGGTTCAAGTGGCGGCGGCGGCCGTTACGACTACGGTTATTTTATTGACAACACTTTTGCCAAAATCTACACAAAGGAGGCTATAAGGCTTGCCCACGTAGCGCTAAATGCAAAAGAAGCGCCAGCAGGAATGATGCCTGTAATTTTGGGTTCGGGTTGGCCAGGCGTATTGCTTCATGAGGCAATAGGTCATGGCCTTGAGGGTGATTTCAACAGAAAAGGAAGCTCGGTTTTCAGTAACAGGATTGGTGAGAAAGTTGCGAACGAAAAGTGTACTATCGTTGATAACGGCACGATAGAAAATCGGCGTGGCAGCTTAACAATTGATGATGAAGGAACTCCGACACAAGAAACCGTGCTGATAGAGAAAGGGATATTAAAGCAATATATGCTTGATAAGTTGAATGGAAGACTGATGGGTATGCCTAGTACGGGCAATGCTAGGAGAGAATCCTATGCTCACATACCGATGCCAAGGATGACCAATACATACATGCTGAACGGTAAAGACCAATTTGATGATATGGTTTCATCGGTTGAGGATGGGGTCTACGCCAAAAACTTCGATGGCGGTCAGGTTGACATTACTTCAGGGAGGTTTGTTTTTTCTGCTAATGAAGCCTACCTAATCAAAGACGGAAAAATAACTACACCAATCAAAGGCGCTACGCTTATCGGTGCAGGAGATGAAGTGCTCCATCAAATCTCAATGGTTGGTAATGATCTCAACTTGGATCCTGGTATTGGTACTTGCGGAAAAGAGGGTCAAAGCGTTCCAGTCGGTGTCGGTCAGCCAAGTTTAAAGGTTGATATGATAACTGTTGGAGGTACTCAGTTGGGGGTTTGATTTTCCAGAGCATGCCAATTTTTTTATTTTGATTTAAGTCAAATACTTATAGATCGCACCTAAATATAATTTTGAGTTGCAATTAGGTTGGAAAAATGTGGGCAAATTGGGCGTCTTATTTGGTTCAGTTTGAGAACTTTTTCTAGTTGTTTTGTGATTAAGTTGTTATAATTACTCGGTTGTCAAATTTGGTCAGAAAAGGTGCTTGAAAATTATCTCCCCGTCGTCGTTTTTATTTTCTTAGGAATTGTTTTTGGAGTCGGCCTGACATTGGCTGGCTATTTACTCGGGCCAAGCAAACCTGATGACGAGAAAAACTCGCAATTCGAATGCGGCTTCCCTGCATTTGAAGATTCAAGAATGCATTTTAATGTGCGTTACTATTTGGTTGCGATTCTGTTTATCCTGTTTGACCTCGAGGTCGCATTTTTTATCCCTTGGGCGGTAATACAAGCAAAACTTGGATGGTTTGGTTTTGTTGGCATGTCTATATTCCTTTTGTTGCTGGTTGTTGGCTTTATTTTTGAATGGAAAAAGGGCGCTCTGGAATGGGAATAGAGGGAAACTTGTATGGCAATTGAAGGCTTAATGAAAGAAGGATTTGTTACCGTCTCGTTGGACAAGGTAATAAATTGGGCGAGGACAGGTTCGTTGTGGCCTGTTACCTTTGGTTTGGCCTGTTGCGCTGTGGAAATGATGGAAGCTGGTTCGTCAAGATATGATCTTGATCGTTTCGGTATCGTGTTTCGCCCAACCCCTAGACAGTCCGACTTGATGATTGTTGCAGGTACACTAACTAACAAGATGGCTCCAGCACTCCGTAAAGTATACGATCAAATGCCTGAACCAAGATATGTACTTTCTATGGGCTCTTGTGCAAATGGAGGCGGTTACTATCACTATTCATATGCTGTTGTTCGTGGTTGCGACAGGATAGTTCCTGTTGATGTTTATGTTCCAGGCTGTCCACCAACCGCTGAAGCTTTGCTCTACGGAATAATTCAGCTGCAAGAAAAAATACGTCGTACCAACACTATAGCTCGCACCTGAATCAATGAAAAAATTGAAACAACAATTAATCAAGGCTTTCGGCAGAAAAAGCATCACCCAGTCCTTTAATGAGCTGACATTGACAATTGACAGTGATCGCATAATTGAGGTTTGCACTCAGCTAAGGGATGAATTTAATTTTGATATCTTGATTGACTTGTGTGGAATTGACTACCTTACATTTGGTGAGTCGGAATGGATTGATGATGCCAGCTCCTCTGGTTTTGGGCGTGGCCGAGAGTTGCAGAAATCAAACAAAGAGCAAAACAATCGATTCGCTGTTGTATACCACTTACTATCGGTTTCAGACAACAAGCGTCTTAGGCTAAAGGCGCTACTACCAGATAATTCGTTAATGATCCAGTCCGTTACTGGTATCTGGAATTGTGCAGATTGGTACGAAAGAGAAGCATTTGACCTGTTCGGTATTTTGTTTGAAAACCATGATGATTTACGTAGGATCTTGACAGATTATGGTTTTATTGGACACCCTCTAAGAAAAGACTTTCCTCTAATTGGGGAAGTGGAAATGCGTTACGACGAAGAATTAAAAAGAGTGGTTTATGAGCCAGTTAGTATTGAACCAAATGTCAATGTTCCAAGGGTGATAAGGAAATAGTTATGTCTGAGATGCGCAACTACACACTTAATTTCGGACCTCAGCACCCTGCGGCACATGGTGTTTTGAGGTTAATCCTTGAAATGAATGGCGAGGTAGTAGAGCGTGCTGACCCTCATATCGGGCTTCTACATCGAGGCACTGAAAAGTTGGCTGAATCGAAGCCTTATAACCAGTCAATCGGATATATGGACAGGCTTGACTATGTCTCGATGATGTGTAACGAGCATGCCTACGTGATGGCGATTGAAAAAATGCTTGAGTTAGAGGTGCCAGAGCGAGCGCAATATATTCGAGTCATGTTTGATGAGATTACCCGTATTCTTAATCATCTAATGTGGTTGGGAACCCATGCACTTGATGTGGGTGCGATGAGTGTTTTCCTTTACGCCTTTAGAGAGCGTGAAAAGTTGATTGACTGCTATGAAGCCGTTAGTGGTTCTAGGATGCATGCAACATACTATCGCCCTGGCGGTGTCTATCGTGACCTGCCTGAAAAGATGCCTCAATACCTAAAGACAAAAAACCGTAACACAGAAGAACTCAAAGAGATGAACGAGAATCGTCAAGGCTCATTGCTAGACTTCATCTCAAATTTTGCAGACAAGTTCCCCGAAAGTGTAGACCAGTACTCAGGTCTCTTGACCGAGAATAGAATTTGGAAACAAAGACTTGTTAATATTGGCGTCGTTAAGCCAGAGCGGGCCAAACAATTAGGCTTTACTGGACCTATGCTGCGTGGTTCAGGGATCGAGTGGGATTTACGCAAGGATCAGCCATATTCAGTCTACGACAAGCTAGAGTTTGATATACCGGTCGGTGCAACTGGCGACTGCTACGACCGTTATTTAGTTCGTATGGAAGAGATGCGACAGTCTTGTCACATCATCAAACAGTGCGTTAATTGGCTGAAGTCCAATCATGGACCTGTAATTACTGATAACCATAAAGTGTCTCCGCCAAAGCGCAGCGATATGAAAGATGACATGGAGTCACTGATACACCACTTTAAATTATTTACTGAGGGCTATTGTCTTCCTGAAGGTGAAGTTTATTCTGCCGTAGAACATCCAAAAGGAGAGTTCGGAGTGTATTTAGTCTCTGATGGCGCCAACAAGCCCTATCGAATCAAAATGAGAGCTCCAGGGTTTTCTCATTTAGCCTCCATGGACGAGATGGCGAAAGGTCATATGCTCTCCGATGTGGTAACAATTATTGGTACACAAGATATTGTTTTTGGAGAGATTGATAGATGATTTCGGATCAGGCGAAAAAAGAAATTGACATTTGGGTAGCAAAATACCCAACAGGAAGACAAAGCTCTGCCGTGATGGAGGCGCTGAAGATTGTGCAGGCCGAGAACGGTGGTAGTTTAACTAATGACTTAATAAAAGCCGTCGCAGACTATTTAGATATGCCAAGAATTAATGCCCAAGAGGTAGCAACTTTCTATGAAAACTATAACCACAAGCCGGTTGGAAAACATGTGATTCGTTTTTGCCACAATATTTCATGCATGCTAAATGGGGCAGACGATTTAATCTCCTATTTAGAAACAAAATTAGGTGTGAAAACCGGAGAGGCAAGAAAAGATGGTTTAGTGAGTGTGAAGAAGGTCGAGTGTTTGGGTGCCTGTGTAGGGGCGCCGATGTGCCAGATTGGCGATAAATATTTTGAAAACCTCACAGAGCAACGTATTGATGAGATTTTGGATGGTTTGAAATGAACAAGGTTTGTTTTAAAAATATAAATAAAGACAATCCATCTAGCCTGGCGACTTATGAAGCATCCGGCGGCTACAAGGTATGGCGCAAAATTCTCAAGGGTGAGCTTTCTCAAGGAAAAATCCTCGACGAACTAAAAACATCGGGCCTGAGAGGCAGGGGAGGTGCGGGCTTTCCCACTGGCTTAAAGTGGAGCTTTATGCCTCGCAATCAAGAGGGACAAAAGTATGTAGTTTGTAACTCCGACGAGGGTGAACCCGGCACCTGTAAAGATCGAGATATCTTAAGGTTCAATCCCCATGCAGTAATTGAAGGCATGGCAATTGCGGGCTATGTCATGAAGGCTAGTGTTGGCTATAACTACATTCGTGGCGAATTTATGGAGCCCTATTACCGATTCGAGGAGGCTCTCAATGAGGCATATGGTGCGGGCTTGTTAGGCGAAGACATTAATGATTCAAAGATTACATTCAACTTGTATACACATCTAGGTGCGGGCGCATATATATGTGGTGAAGAGACCGCCTTACTAGAGTCAATTGAAGGTAAAAAGGGTCAACCAAGATTTAAGCCACCGTTTCCAGCTAATGTTGGCCTTTATGGCAAACCTACAACGATAAACAATACCGAGAGTTTTGCCTCTGTTCCCGACATTCTAGCAAAGGGTGGCCAATGGTTTGCAGATTTAGGAGTGCCAAATTCTGGTGGCTGCAAGTTATTTTCTGTTACCGGACACGTTAATAATCCTGCTAATTTTGAAATCCCCATGGGGACACCTTTTAGTGACTTGCTAGAGATGGCTGGCGGTTTGCGTGAAGGCAGAAAACTCAAAGCGGTAATACCAGGAGGCTCTTCAACACCTGTACTGCCAGCAAAAGCAGCTCTTAAGATGAATATGGATTATGACTCCATTGATAAGGCTGGCTCGATGCTTGGCGCTGGTTCTGTCATCATTATGGACGATACCACTTGCATGGTAAAGGCGCTTACGCGTTTAGCCCATTTTTATTACGACGAGTCTTGTGGTCAATGTACGCCATGTAGAGAAGGGACTGGCTGGATTTATAGAGTCTTGAAACGGATCATGGATGGCCATGGCAAGAACGAAGATTTGGATCTTTTACTTTCTGTGCAGGATAAGATCATTGGCAATACGATCTGTGCCCTGGGTGACGCGGCTGCGATGCCTGTTGAGAGCTTTATTAGGCATTTTAGAAAGGAGTTTGAGCACTACATCAAAAACGGCGAGAGTATGGTGGCAAAAGATGGTTGATATTGAAATCGAAATTGACGGTAAAGTCGTGCATGGCAACTCTGGCGAGTCGGTAATTTCTATCGCTGACAGGGAGGGTATTGAGATACCTCGATTCTGTTACCATAAAAAACTATCTGTTTCCGCTAACTGCAGGATGTGTTTGATAGACATAAAAGGTAATCCAAAACCTCAACCTGCATGTTCGACTCTAGCCTCTGCGGGAATGAAGCTCTATACCAAAAATGCGAAAGCTAAAGCGGCACAAAAGGCCGTTATGGAGTTTTTGTTAATCAACCATCCGCTAGATTGCCCAATCTGTGACCAGGGGGGCGAGTGTGAACTGCAAGATGTTGCGATGGAATACGGCTCAGACGTTTCAGTATTTAATGAAGGCAAGCGTATCGTAGCTGATAAGGATATTGGCGCTCTGATTCATACAGATATGACGCGCTGTATTCACTGTACGCGCTGTATCCGATTTGGTGCAGAAGTCGCTGGTATAGTTGAAATGGGCGGTACAGGTCGAGGTGAGGATTTAAAGATTGAGCCATTTTTATCAGAGGGCATACAGTCTGAGCTTTCTGGCAACATGATTGATGTTTGTCCAGTTGGCGCACTTACTTCTAAGCCTTTCCGTTTTGAGGTTCGCTCTTGGCAAATGAATTCTATCCAGAGTATTGCCCGCCATGACTTGGTGGGCTCTAATATCTTTACACAAACCCACAAGGGAAAAGTTAAGCGCGTCGTGGCAAGAGATAATGAAAGCGTTAATGAGACTTGGATTTCTGACAGAGATCGTTTTTCATATCAGGGTTTAGCAAGCGAAAAACGTTGTTTGGTTCCCAAAATAAAAGTTAACAATGAGTGGCGAGAAGCGTCATGGCAGGAGGCACTGGATTTTGCAGTAAATGGCATCAAGAATAATAACTCGGATGGATCAAAATTTGGCGCTCTCACATCAAAAAATGCAACATTAGAAGAGTTATACCTACTCCAAAAATTAACAAGAGGCATGGGTTCGGACAATCTCGATTATCGTTCAGATTTTGCTAATCCAGCTGCTGCCAATATATTAAAGTCGAGTATCTCCTTGGCTGAATTAGAAGATATTGACCATGCGCTTATAGTTGGTTCTCACTTACGCCTTGAACAACCAATGATTAACCATAGGATCAGAAAGGCGACCTTAAATGGAGCTAGCGTTTCAGCTATTAACGCACAAACTTTTGATTCTAATTATCGCATTAGCAACAATTTGTTGACCGCTCCACAAAACACTCTAGCAACGCTTTCAGGTGTGCTAAAGGCTGTCCTTAATGAAGCTTCAGAAAAACAGCCTGATTATTTAAATTCTGTTGTTGTTGAGCAAGCACATAAAGATATCGCCGATAACCTATTAAATGCTGAGAATGCGGTTGTAATCCTTGGCGAACATGTTAACGGCAACCCCGATTCAGACGGAATATCTCAACTAGTTAAAGATATCGCTGAAGCATCGCAAGCGCAAACTCTAAACGTCAGCTTGACATCCAATTCTCTTGCTGCAGAGCAAGTAGGGTTTAGACCAGTGAATGGTAAAAACGCCCTGGAGATTCTTGCATCCGATTTAAATTCATTTGTTATGTTTGATATTTATCCAGATTTTGATTGTTTTAATCCAGAATCTGCAATTGAGAATTTAAGTCGTAGCGATGCTTTTGTAGTTTCCCTGAATAGCTTTGAAGATGATTCGGTGTTGAAATATTCTGATGTTGTATTGCCTATTGCGAGTTTCTATGAAACTTCTGGCACACACGTTAATATTGACAATATTTCTCAATCTTACAGTGCCTCAGTTAAAAGTGCTGGCGACTCTAAGCCTGGCTGGAAGGTGATAAAGGTTTTAGCAGACTTGCTAGAAATTCAAGGCTTTGAATTCGTTGACTCGTGCGAAGTTGCTGATGAGGCGCTATCTATGACGCCGTCTACTTCGGTGGCCAGGGCAAAAATAACCGGTTCTGAAATTCCTGAAATTTCAACCGTATGGCAGTGTGCGCCATACTCGGTCGACGCACTTGTGCGCCACTCATCCTCTTTGCAGGAAACTCAGATTGGGCAAATAAATGTAGCCTCTGTTTCTAAGGCAACTGCAAAATTGCTAAAGCTTTCAGAAGGTGATTTGTTTAAAGGTGTTCCGGTCAACATTAATAATTCAGTGGCAGAAGGATGTGTATTTGTTCACACCTACCAGCCAAGAAAGTGTTAGGAGAGTATTAGTTTATGTGGCAAGGGTTTGTAGATTTGATTCATTACTGGATACCATGGTTTGATGGTGGTCTGGCAGATGTCCTAATCATCTCGATAAAAGGTGTCGCATTGATATTGCCGCTCATTATTATGATGGCTTATATGACCTATGCAGAGCGCAAAGTCATCGGCTATATGCAGCTTAGAATTGGTCCCAACAGGGTCGGCCCGATCGGTCTATTGCAGCCATTTGCCGATGTATTTAAGATGATGTTTAAAGAAATTATTTTCCCTTCTAAGGCAAATGTCTACTTGTTTATATTGGCGCCAATCTTGGCTTTCGTTCCGGCGATTGCAATCTGGGCGGTAATTCCTCTAGGGCAGGATTTCTTTATCACAAACCTTGACATCAGTTTGCTTTATGTTTTAGCGATAGGCTCTGTAGGTGTCTATGGAATTATTCTGGCAGGCTGGGCATCGAACTCAAAATATCCATTATTGGGTGCATTGAGAAGCGCATCTTTGCTAGTTTCATATGAAATTGTGATTGGATTCGTCGCCGTCACAGTAGTGATGACTGCAAGTTCAGTAAACTTAAATGAGATTGTTTCTGGACAATCTGGAGGTATTTGGAATTGGTACTGGATTCCATTATTCCCGATGATGATAGTTTTTTGGATATCCGCATTAACTGAAACAAACCGTGCGCCGTTCGATGTTGTAGAGGGTGAGTCAGAAATTGTCGGCGGTACTCATGTTGAATATTCGGGTATGTTTTTTGCTTTATTTTTTATGGCTGAATATATAAACATGATTATGATGGCAACGCTTGCCGTATTGATGTTTTTTGGAGGCTGGCATTCTCCATTTGAGGGTCTGCCATATTTGGAAGGGTTTTTTGCATTCGTGCCGGATATGATGTGGTTGCTTATAAAAATGAGTTTCTTCCTGTTTCTTTATTTATGGATTAGAGCAACCTTCCCAAGGTATCGATATGATCAAATCATGCGTCTATGCTGGAAAGTGTTTCTGCCACTCACTATTGTTTGGATTATTGCCGTTGCGCTGATGACACAGCTTCACATAGGGCCATGGTTCTAAGGAGGGGAAAGGATGATCAATAAAGCTAAGAAACTCATTAAAGATTTTGGATTGAGTGAAATCCGTGCGGGAATGAAAATTACCGCTAAGCAGCTGACCAATGACAAAATTACTGTCCAGTTTCCTGAAGAGCGTACCCCAATCTCGCCAAGGTTTAGAGGTCTACACGCCTTGCGCCGTTACCCCAATGGAGAGGAGCGATGTATTGCCTGTAAATTATGCGAAGCTGTTTGTCCTGCTAATGCCATTACGATTGAATCACAGATGAGGGAGGATGGAACGCGCAGAACAACACAATACGATATTGATTTATTCAAGTGCATCTTTTGTGGTTTTTGTGAAGAGGCATGCCCCGTGGATGCTATTGTTGAGACGCACATTTTTGACTATGCCTTTGAATCCAGAGAGGGCAGTGTCATCGACAAAGAAGGTTTACTGAAGATTGGTGAAAAGCACGAAAAAGCTATCAGTAAAGCTAGATTAGAAGATTCGAAATATAGGTAGGGATAGATTATGGAATTTACATCTATATTATTTTATGTGTTTGCCTTGTACTTTATTGGCAGTGCAGTGTTGATGGTGACCTCCAGAAACACCATAAAAGCTGCAATGTTCTTGATCTTGTCATTTTTTAGTGTGGCAAGTCTGTGGCTATTGCTAGAGGCTGAATTTTTAGCGATTACTCTAATTCTAGTTTATGTTGGCGCAGTGATGGTGTTGTTCCTGTTTGTGATTAAAATGCTCGACATTGATAAGTCGACTGTGCGTGCAAAATTCACCAAATACCTGCCGCTTGGCATTGTGGTTTCAGTTGTCGTTATTTCGCAAATGGTGCTTGTCCTGAGTGCTGGTCAATTTGATTTGGACAATTCGATGGGTCCTGTCAGACATGCCGCTGATTTTAGTAATATTTCACAACTGGCAAACGATTTATATACCCTATATGTCTATCCTTTTGAGTTAGCTGCTGTTCTTTTACTGACAGCAATTATTGCAGCGATTACACTTGTACATCGCAAAGAAGGCAGAAGTAAGAAGCAAAATATCGCGGAGCAAATAAGTGTCCAGGCGGCGGATAGAGTGCGTTTAGTTTCATCTTCCCCTAGCAAGTCTAAGGAGTCCAAATGATAGTGCTATCTGATTACCTTATATTGAGTGCTATTGTTTTCTGTATAGGTTTGGCAGGTATTTTTATTAATAGAACTAATATCATTATGTTGCTGATGTGTGTTGAATTGATATTAGCTGCAGTAAATACTAACTTCATCGCATTTTCCTATTTCGGCAGTGATATTGCGGGACAGATATTTGTCTTCTTTATTTTGACAGTTGCTGCGGCGGAAGTCGCTATCGGTTTAGCTATTCTGACTTTGGTCTATAGAAACCGTGGCTCAATCGATGTAGACGTTACCAATAGTTTGAAGGGCTAGTTATGGAAAATACCTATTTAACAATTGTTCTAGCACCGCTTATTGGTGCAATCATAGTTGGTCTTGCCGGCAATCGATTGGGTCGAACCTTGTCTCACTCTATTGCCATTTTAGGTGTTACAGTTTCAACGGTTTTGGCGCTTTATGTCTTCAATCATCATGTGCTGGAGGGAGCTGGAGTGTTTAATGAAAACATCTACACCTGGATGCAGGTTGGTGGTCTTAATATGAGTGTCGGCTTTCTCGTAGATAACCTGACTTCGGTGATGTTGCTTGTGGTCTCATTTATATCTTTAATGGTGCACATTTACACCATCGGCTATATGCAAGAAGACGAAGGCTACACCAAGTTTTTTAGCTATATCTCACTGTTCACTTTTGCAATGTTTATGCTAGTGATCTCGAACAATTTTATGCAGTTATTTTTTGGTTGGGAAGCTGTAGGTCTTGTTTCTTATCTATTAATTGGCTTTTGGCATCATAAAGAATCAGCAGTTGAAGCAAGCCTAAAAGCCTTCTTGGTTAACAGAGTAGGAGATTTCGGTTTTCTATTAGGTATAGCGGTTTTGCTAATGTTTTTCGGTTCCTTGGATTACGTAGAAGTGTTTACACTGGCTAGTCAAGTAAACGGCCAAACAATGTTTGGCGATATTTCAGTCATTACTGTTATTTGCCTGCTTTTATTTGTAGGCGCTATGGGTAAATCAGCGCAAGTGCCATTGCATGTCTGGCTACCAGGCTCAATGGAAGGTCCGACACCTATTTCAGCATTGATACATGCGGCAACAATGGTAACGGCTGGCATTTTTATGGTCTCTCGCATGTCACCTATTTTCGAATTAAGTGATGTGGCATTGACTGTTGTGATGGTAGTTGGAGCGATTACGGCAATATTTATGGGTTTACTGGGCATCGTTCAGAATGATATCAAGCGTGTTGTTGCTTACTCCACGCTTTCTCAGTTAGGTTACATGACTGTAGCCTTAGGTGTTAGTGCATATTCAGTAGCTATTTTTCACTTGATGACACATGCTTTCTTTAAGGCTTTATTGTTTTTGGCCGCGGGTTCAGTGATTGTTGCCTTGCACCACGAACAAGATATTCGAAAAATGGGTGACCTCAGAAAGAAAATGCCAATTACCTATATTACGTCTTTGATAGGAACGCTAGCGTTGATTGGTTTCCCGGGTTTTGCAGGTTTTTATTCAAAGGATATGATTATTGAAGCGGTCCATTTCTCTAATTTACCGTTTGCTGATTGGGTCTATTACGCGGTCGTTCTTGGTGTCTTTATTACTGCTTTCTACTCGTTACGTATGTTTTTCATTGTTTTCCATGGCGAGTCCCGCGTTGACCAGCATACAGAGGAGCATGTACACGAAACTGCGCTATCGATTACGGTGCCATTGATTGTTTTGGCAATACCTTCTGTGATTATTGGATATTTAACGATTGAACCAATGTTATTCACAGGCTGGTTGGACAACTCTATTTATATTGATGCTAGCGAGCATGGTTCTGTAGTTGCTCTGAAAGAGCATTTCCATTCAGCCTTCGGTTTGTTGCAACATTCAATTGCCACTGTTCCATTCTGGATGATGGTTGGTGGCAGTTTGGCAGCTTGGGTGTTCTCGCTTTATCGAAAAGATTGGGCCAAGAGAATTCAAGAACGCTTTCATCGCACAAACTATGTATTGGAATCACTTTATGGCTTTGACCGTTTGAACGAAATCGTATTTGTTCGTGGCTCCAGAAAGCTTGGCGATTTTTTGTGGCGTATTTCGGATATGGCTATCATTGACCAGTTTGTGGTCAATGGCAGTGCAAGATTAATGCGTTTCATGGGTTCGGTTATTCGGCCAGTTCAGACCGGCTATCTCTATCATTACGCGTTTTTTATGATTATCGGTCTGATGCTTGTTTTAACTTGGGTGCTTGTTGTTGGAGAAAACCCGCTTTTATTTTTAGGATCATAGTATGGAATCGCTACTTAGTTTGTTAATTTGGTTGCCAATAGTGGGCGCTGTCTCGGTTCTGATTATTGGAAACAATCGTAGTGATTTGGCACGCTGGGTAAGTGTTGCAGTTTCCATTGTTGTGTTTGCGCTGTCATTAAATCTTTGGGCCGGCTTTGACCCCTCAACCCAGGGGATGCAGTTTGTTGAAAGCGCTGCCTGGATACCTCAGTTCAATGTCAACTACCATATTGGCATTGATGGTATTTCATTGCTCCTTATCCTGTTGACGACTTTATCAACTTTCTTGGTCATTATTGCCGGCTGGGAAGTCATTAAAAATAGGGCGGCCGACTATATGGCAGCATTCTTGATAATGGAAGGTCTAATCATTGGTGTATTCTCATCGCTGGATGCAATACTGTTCTATGTTTTTTGGGAAGCATCCCTCATACCAATGCTGCTCATTGTTGGTATTTGGGGTGGTCAGAACCGTGTTTACGCCGCAATTAAGTTTTTCCTTTATACTTTCCTAGGCTCAGTATTCATGCTGGTATCACTAATCTATCTGTACATTCAAGGTGGTTCGTTCTCTCTGGCTGCGCTAAATGAGCTACCATTGTCACTCACTGAGCAAAGTTGGATTTTCTGGGCATTCTTCTTAGCGTTTGCAGTCAAAGTGCCAATGTTTCCAGTGCACACTTGGTTGCCTGACGCTCACGTACAAGCACCAACAGGTGGATCGGTCATTCTGGCTGCAATTATGTTGAAGATGGGCGGCTACGGTTTCTTCCGTTTCTCATTGCCCATAACACCTGACGCTTCATCAGAGTTTGCAATTGTGGTGATTGCTCTTTCATTGATTGCAATTGTCTATATTGGATTTGTTGCACTTGTGCAAAAAGACATGAAGAAACTTATCGCTTATTCCTCTATTTCTCATATGGGCTTTGTAACATTAGGTGTCTTCGCATTATTTTCAATTGTGAAGATGGGTACGGACGGTCAAATTTACTCAATAGCTGGCGGTAGCCTTGAAGGTGTTTATCTTGGTCTTGAAGGTGCAATGATTCAAATGATATCCCACGGTTTCATTTCAGCAGCACTGTTTTTGGTTGTCGGTGTGCTTTATGAAAGACTACATTCAAGAGAAATTTCTAGCTACGGTGGTGTGATTAATTCAATGCCAAAATTTACTGGCTTTGCAGTCCTGTTTGCCCTTGCAAATGCTGGTCTTCCTGGCACTTCAGGCTTTGTCGGAGAGTTTATGGTGATTCTAGGTTCACTTCAAGCAAATTTCTGGTACGCCTTCTTTGCGGCAATGATTTTAATAGTAGGCGCAG
>CAJWTP010000012.1 GCA_913047325.1 uncultured Gammaproteobacteria bacterium | reverse complement strand
CAGTTATGCCAATACCTGCAGCTGAGGTATTGTCATTAACAGCCTTAGCCATATTATAAAGTCCTGTCCAAGTTCTTGGCGCAACACAAGCTTCACCCGCTGCTTCAACTAAACCACAGTTGATGAATAGCGCTTTCGTAGAGAAAGCATGTGGGAAACCCCAGAATTGACCACCATCAGAAACAGTAGCAAGAATACCAGGCTGATACAACGCCTGTTTCTCCTCAGAAATATTTACTGGAAGAATTAGACCGCTACGACCTAGTTGCTTCAAGGTACGAGAGCCAATATAAGCTAGTCCTACTGGATCACCAGCAGCAGCAAGCGTCATTGATTTATCCTGACACGTACCCCAAGGAACTGCTTCTGCATTAACAGTGACACCAGCATGACTAGCTTCAAAAGCAGCTATAACAGCTTTATCGGCTTCACGTATTTCGCCACCACACATAACCATGTGCACCTCTTCTGCTTGCACTGGTGCCATTAATCCTAGCCCCATAACAAGTAAGAAGAGTGTTCGCTTTATATATTTCATTTTATTTCTCCTTTATTTTTACATTGAGCTACCAGATATTATTACTTTTCTGGTAACGCTTTATGTGAGTATTTTACTTCTCACTCCTTTACTGCTCCTTGTGTTAAGCCTGCTATGAGATGTTTCTGCAAAAACAGGAAGATTAACAACACGGGCAGAATTCCAACAAGACTTGCAGCCATCATTTCGTTCCACAATACGTCTTGGTATCCAATAAACTCGAATATACCTTGCGGTAGTGGCATGTAGTCTCTGTCTTGGTTAAACGTAATTGCGAATAAAAACTGTTGTGCATAGGCGCCAATAAATATTGCAACGCCAACGACAACTAAACCGGGTACTGCTAAAGGCAGAATCACTCTACGCAATGTATAAAGTCGCGATGCCCCATCGACAAATGACGCCTCTTCTAACTCATACGGTATCTTCTCCAGAAATGATTTAAGTAGCCAGATTCCTGTTGGTATAAGAAATGCGACACCAGGAATAATCATCGCCCAATAAGTATTCAACATGCCATACATTCTTAACAATTTATATAATGGAATCAGCAAAACCGCACCAGAGAACATATTGACAGCTAAAAATAGTGTAAGACTGACTGATTTTCCGCGAAAGCTAAAGCGCGCGTAGGCATATGCAGCAGGAATCACAAAAATCAACGACATAATAGTGACTGCAGTAGCTAAAAATACGCTATTAAATATATATCGTGGCAGTTGCGGTACCGTCACCCACATATCTCTATAGGCCTGAAAACTCATTTTATCAGACCAAAATCGACTAATAAAGTCCATAAAATCCATTGTCTCACCCACCTCTAACTCTGGTCGATGAAAAAGGTGAGTTAAAGGCCTTAGTGATGCTATAAACATTTCGACAAATGGTAGTAGCATGAATGTCAAGAATAATGCAATACAAAAATAAATTGCAATCTTGCGAGGCAGTGAATATTTGTCCATCATTTTGTTACCCCGGCATAGCCAAATTTTTTACTAACCCTTCCTAGTACAGTTAAATAGATAATCGAGAATACACCCAAAATTAGAACAACGAGTACAGCTCTTGTGGCTCCTGCACCAAATTTATAGCTAAAAATAGCTGTTTTGAAGGTGTCGATTATGAGCGTGGTAGTTGCACCACGAGGACCGCCCTCGGTCAAAATCCAAATAATCTCAAAAGAATTAAAAGTCCAGATGGCAGAGAGCAGAGCCATAGTAATCACAGTAGGCATAATTTGAGGCATTGTGATTCTACGGAAACGATACCAACGAGACGCGCCATCGACATAAGCGGCCTCATATAGATCTCTTGGGACGCCCTGCATGGCTGCTAAAAAGAATAAAGTCACCATCGGCGTTCCAATCCAAACATCGGTCACAACTGCTGAATAAAAGGCACTTTGCTTGTAGCCCAGAAAGCTGAATGGTCCGTCGGTTATACCAATCATCTCGGTGAAATTTGAAAGCAGGCCGAAATGACCATTATATAGCCACAACCAGCCAAAACACCCTATAGCTATAGGTATGATCCAGGGTGGCATGACTAGCGCACGGATAACTCCACGCGCCCTTATATTGCTTGCCAGCAAAGTGGCTCCAATCAAGCCCAATATCATTTTGAGCCCAACCGAAAGGAACATCCAATAGAAGGTTCGACTGACAATCGCAGGAAACTTGCGTCCACCGAGTGCTTTTTCATAGTTGGCCCAACCGATATAATCATGACCCTCCATTAAGGTACCTATGTTTGAATTAGTAAAAGAAAGACGAAATGTTTCAACTAATGGCCAGACTACAATCAAAAACATATATATTGCTGCCGGGGCAATTAGAGCCCAAGCAAAAAGAGTTGTTGTTTGCGCTTTGGTTTTGGGTTTAAACATTTGTATGAACTGATTCACTAGTCAAACCCTCCTCATTAATAGTATTTGAAGTGGGCATAATATCAAAATTTTCACTTCGATAGTACTCCCAACCTATTTGTTCAAATAAATCTCTAAAATTATTAGTTGCCAGGATATTCATTGCCTTTCCATTTCTCTTATTTTTTTCAAGCGCCCATGCACTTTCAGAGAGTCCGAGAATTCGCGGACAAAGCATTGCCTCCATATGACTATCTTGGGTTACCGTTTCACTCCACAGTTGCCCTTGGATTCCCTCAATATTTGACTCAAGTTCAGGCTCATCAAGAGGGATGATTTGCCAATTAATAGTATCTTCTAAGGAGACAATTGCGGCCCAATTCACACCTCGGTCACTATAAGTTTGACTTTGGGCCATATCAAAATAAATATGTTCCGCTGGACATAAAACAACTTTATAGCCTTTGCGTGCTAAGTCGTATCCTGATTCTAGATTTCGCCAGGCAAATAAAAGTTTGTCAAATTTCTTTTCATGATAAGCGCCTTCCTCTGCTTCTTGCCAGGCAGCAGTTTTTTTGCCTTTAGAATCTACCCGAGATGAAAGTTTATTAATGAACCAAGACAACACATCTTTGTTAGTTTCTAGATTATATTTCTTTTTCATATTATTAACTTCTGGAGATTCCAACCAACTATCTGGTGGCATCTCATCGCCACCTAAATGAATATACTCACCAGGAAATAATTTACAAAGGTCATCAATTAATGGTTCAACAATTGAATAGGTTTCAGGCATTGCCGGGTTCAATGTATTTTTAATATAACCCTGAACTGAAACTTCATTGCTTTTATCTCTCGGATCACGGGTACTAGGGAAGAGCTGAACCAAAGACAAGTTATGCCCCGGCAAATCAAACTCAGGCATTACATCAATATAATTAGATGAAGCTCGCTTGATAACCCGCCCAATATCACTAGATTCGTAGCAACCTCCAGTTGGACTGGGGCCAGAACCAAAAATAGGAGGGACTAACAGGCTATCTCCTCTTTTAGCAGTAGCAGTGGCAAGTTCGGGGTTGCTATCAAGCTTGAAGCGGAATGATTCGTCGTCAGTACCGTGCCAATGAAATTTATTAAGTTTAAATAAGCTCATTAGATCTAGCAGTTTTAAAATGCTTTCGACAGCATAAAAATGCCTCGCACAATCTAAGTGCTGGCCACGCCAATTAAAACGTGGCTGGTCATTGATTGTGCCACATGGGATTAATTTGTGATATGTTTGGTTCAATTGTAATAAAGTCACTAAACCGTAAAATAATCCTTGTTCGTCACCGGCAACAAGTTCAATTACATCACTAGTTATGATCAGATTATATGAGGCACTTGTTTTGTGCTTTTGAGTTTTAATTTTTAGTGTTGTATTAGAGTCAATAAAATCAGCAACATTATTGCCAGAATAAATATCCAAATTTAGCCTTTTACCAAGTTCAGAAGCGGCACTAACTGCTCTAGTTATAATCTCTGAATCATCAAATGAAAGACTCAAGGGTTGGCTTAAATTACAAACTCCAGCACTGGGTACCCATTCGCTAGGATGTGGCACCAATCGCAAAGATTTATCAGATAAATTCTTCATGATTGGCACCACGTGGGAGAGAGTTTGAAAATTTAAATCATCAACATATACCGAAATAATTGCGCCGTCATGCAGTTTTAAAAAAGTGCCTTGTGGTCCCCAAGTATGGTTCATGGGCTTATGTCCAGAGTGTTCATAAGCATACTTAAACGACCAATCTTGACCTGGCGATAAAGAGGATATATTAAGTTGCGATACCTCTACATAGCCGCCGACTTGATTCGTGACAAGACAGTTATCAATAGAATTGATAGGAGATAGTAAGCTGAAACAGATCAAAAAATTATCCAGTACTATGTCACTGTTATTCTTTAGTGTCGAGCAAAACTGACCATCTGCATTGATAGAATTAGTCAAAATAAATTCAGTGTTTACTCTGTTCATAGCCCCCACACATAAGACCGCTAAATTAAGAAAAATATTTTGATATTAACTTTAAGTTAATTCTTTAAGCGGTACTATTTATAAAATTGGTAATATAATGGTATTATATAACAAGAAGCAATTAAAAAGCAAATTTGTTTTTTCACAATCACTTTTCAAATCTTATTCTTTAAATAAAGTATGCTTTATCAAGCCCTGCATAGTATTTTTCACAGATTATTGTTTTATACATTAAATATATAATATAATACCATTTTAATACCAATAATTTAATTGGAACATGAAAAATGTGCTGAATATATTCTCAATAAAACCAATAAAGTAACAATCTGATGACTGAAACGGACACTTTAATCAACTATATACTTCCCTCTAGTGATAGCCCTGAATCTCTATATAAACAGCTTTCACGATCTCTCCATAATGCCATCCAACAAGGGATGTTAAAACCTGGTGACTCACTGATTCCTGAACGAGAATTAGCTGACAAACTCAAGTTATCTAGAATTACCGTTAGAAAAGCGATAGATCAACTTGTTGATATTGGTGTACTACAAAAACGTCATGGTGCGGGCACTATTGTTTCCGATAATGTTGATATTGTTTTGCATAAAAATCTCTCTTCTCTTAATAGTTTTACCGCTGATATGAATAGACGTGGTCTTGAATCTCATTCAAGAATTGTTTTAAGAGAGGAAGGTAAAGCCAACCCAAAGGAGGCACTGATATTAAATTTGAATGAAGATGATTATGTTCATCGCCTAAATAGAGTTAGGTTCTTGGTTAATGAACCTTTGCTCTATGAGATTGCAGTTATTCCAGCCTCCATTATTTCAATTACTACCGCATTAGATGATTCACTTTATGAAACACTTAAAAGAAAAAATATGAACCCAGTCACTGCAAAACAAAATATACACGCCATAAATGCAGATGATGCTATAGCTGATAAATTAGAGATAAGCCCAGGCAGTGCAGTGTTGTTTGTTGAGAGGCGAGGCAAAGATGCCGATGGCAAGGTTATGGAATATACACAATCTTACTACCGTGGCGATCGTTATGACTATATAGTGGAGTTAGGATGAAGCAGGCATTATTAGGATCGCAAATATTTTGCGGGGAACGTTTTTACAATCATCACGCTTTACTAATCGATGGCAAGTCTATCATCGAAATAGTTGATGAAAAGAATATCCCTAACGCCTTTAATAAAATAGAATTAAATCAAGGCATTCTTGCACCAGGATTTATTGACCTTCAGGTTAATGGCGGGGGCGGAATCTTATTTAACAACAAGCCAACCAAAGAGAGTCTAAATACTATTATAAATGCACACCAATTTTTTGGTACAACCTCCATTATGCCAGCCGTCATCAGTGACTCTATCGAGGTACTTAGTAAATGCTCAGAAACTGTTACTCAGGAAATAAAAAAAAATTCAGGGTTGCTTGGTATACATATCGAAGGTCCATTCTTTAGTCTTAAATATCGTGGCGTGCACCAAAAAAAATATATCAGCAAGTTAAACTCTAAATATTTAGAGTTGTTTAATAATTTGAAAGGTTTTCCAGTTATCTTAACCTTAGCGCCAGAGTGTATATCAACGGAAGATCTTAATCATCTTGCTTCCCTAGGCATGAAAATTATGGCGGGTCATACTGACGCTAGTTATGACGAACTAGATAAAGCGGCAAAAAACAATTTAAAAGGATTTACCCATCTATTTAATGCAATGAGTCAGATTTCTGCTCGCGAACCAGGCGTAGTTGGTGCGGCTTTAGATTTTGATAATCTTTACGCTAGTATTATTGTCGACCTTCACCATGTCCATCGCTCATTAATAGAATTGGCTTATCAAAAAAAACCTATAGGTAAGTTGTTCTTTATTTCTGACTCTATGGCAACAATCAATCATGGAGAGCCAGCCTTTGAACTTTATGATGAAGTTGTCAGTGAACAAAACGGACGTATTACGAATGCTGAAGGAAAACTTGCTGGATCCTCTATAACCCAAATAGATGCTGTGAAAAATGCCTATCAGCAATGCAATATTCCGCTGGATCATGCGCTATCTATGGCATCACGTTACCCCGCTGAATTTATAGGTGTGGATCAATATCTTGGCTCATTGAAACCAGGCTATAGAACAGACTTAGTACACTTTGATTCAAACTTTGAGGTCAACAATGTCTGGGCTTCAGGTGAGCAAATTAAACAAGCAATGCAATGAGAGTAGTTATTCTTCCATCTGAATTAGAGGTAAGCGATTTTGCAGCCAAGCTAATTTGCGAATTTATTTCACATAAAGAAAATGCCGTTTTGGGTTTGGCTACTGGTAGCTCAACAGTTCTAACCTATAAAGTTCTTATAGAACAATGTAAAAAAGAACAAATTAGCTTTAAAAAAGTTTCTACCTTTAATTTAGATGAGTATATCGGTCTTGAACCTAACCACACACAAAGCTATCGGCACTATATGGATAGCGAGCTCTTTAATCATATAGATATTAATAAAAAAAATACTCATATCCCAGAATGCTTTAATAACGAATTTGCGCTGAGTTGCAATAATTATGAATCAATGATTAATAATCATGGTGGGATCGATATTCAGGTACTAGGCATAGGAACTAATGGTCATATTGGATTCAATGAACCTACATCAAGTTTGAACTCAAGAACAAGGGTTAAGACGTTGAGTGAAAACACAATTAAAAACAATTCTCGTTTCTTCGATAAAACCGAAATACAACCCAAGCTCGCCATTACTATGGGTATCGGCACAATAATGGAAGCAAAACAGATTATCCTATTAGGGCTTGGGAAACATAAGAGTAAAGCGATTGCTGATACCATTGAAGGTCCAATAACATCGTTTTGTCCGGGCAGCATTCTTCAGCAGCACAGTGATGTAGTTGTCGTCATTGATGAGCACGCAGCATCAGAACTAAAACTGTATGATTACTACATTCATACAGAAAATATGCACCAATGGAAAATCAGCTTTTAGTTTTCAAGGTCACCCTGAACAGGACCTCACGATGTAAGCGCATTGACAATATATGTGTTAAGAATTAGTCCAATAATTAATGAAAAGACTGTCATAAAGAGACCGAAATGAGTTTAATTTGCAAGCCCCTTTTTGAGCACGAGAGTTCAACCTTTACCTACCTTATAGCTGACAGTGTAACAAAAGAGGCGGCAATTATTGATGCCGTTGACTGCATGATCGAGAGAGATATTGCTTTAATTGAAGAATTAGATCTTGACCTGAAATTTATCATTGAAACCCATATTCATGCTGACCATGTGACCAGCGCCTGTCCACTTAAAAATAAGTACCCTAACGCAAAAATTGTTTTAGGCATAGAAAACACTAGCGCTGAGGCATGCGCTGACATTATGGCTGGTGAGGGACACGTTTTGCCGATTGGAAAACATGAAATTACTGCAATAGAGACACCGGGACACACAATAGGCTGTATGTCTTTCCTAGTTGATAATAAATTATTTACAGGTGATTCTCTTTTTATTAGAAGTACAGGTCGTTGCGATTTCCAAGGAGGCTCAGCTTCAACGCTTTACCACTCAATTCAGAAATTATTTGCACTACCTGACTCAACTATAGTTTATCCCGGACATGACTATAACGGCTTTACAGTCAGTACTATTGGTGAGGAAAAAAAATTCAATACATTAGTTAGAGAAGATTATGACCAAGAGACCTTTATTAAAAAGGTGGGCAGCCTGGATCTTTCTTTGCCAAAAAAAATAAACGTCGCTGTCCCTGCAAACCAGAGTTGCGGTCTAATAAGTAGCTAATAATTACAACAAGAACCTATCTAAGGTAGTTAGAAAAATCAAAACTAAACAGTATTATCTAAAAGAATCTAGCTAGTTTGACATCCTTAATTTGTATGGCTTCAGTCATTTCACAGATATAAACATCGCTCATAATGGCATATGCTTGGTTTGCTATAAAAGTAAACAACATGAGCAGAAATATTTTTTTCATAAAGTTATAGACCTAGAAATTTAGTTGCAATGTAACCGTAGACATAACTTTCCCGCGTGAAAGGAAAAATTCTTCGCACTCGCCAATCTCTTCAAATCCAAGTTTCCTTAAGACATTAGAAGAACCTGTATTGCCTTTTATATGGCAGGCTTTTATTTGCTTAAGTTTGAGTTCTTTTTTTGCAAACTGAATAAGTCCCATTGCGGCTTCGGTAGCATAACCTTTATCCCAGTAGTCTCTCCCAATCCAAAACCACAAATCATAATCATTATTCTCCTCAAGACTTAATCCGACACCACCTATCAATGAATCATTTATAAATATACTGAACAGTAAGTCGTCTTCATTGATATTATTTAGCCACTCTTCAGCTTTTTGTTCTGTGTAAGGGTAGGGAACTCCAGACAACCATTTCGCTACCTCCCAATCTCCGATTTGAGAAACAATCAATTTCTTATTTATTTTTTTTGTTGGTTTCCTTAGGATTAATCTTTGTGTTCTAATCTGATTCATAAAAAGAAATATTACTTGTTATGGGAGCGGTTAGATCATGCATTCCCATGTTTATCGGCAATCAAACAAACCATTTCAAACAAAATAGCATTCGCAACATGAGCGGTAATTTGGTTGGGAGAGTCCACTGTTGGCATCAAACATACCACATCACCGCCTATAATGTTTTTACCTCGAAGCCCTTGTAAAAGTTGTAATACATCCGGCATCCTAAAGCCCTCAATTGCGGGCTCAAGATTAGAAACCCCTGGAGCCACGGTCACATCCAAACAGTCCAAATCAAAGGTGATATATATTGGCGCATCACCAACACGCTTTGTTATCATTTCTATGCAACGCTCTACACCATATTCATCGTACTGATCCTTGGTGATAATTTCGTAGCCTAATTCATAGCTTGAATTAAGCCAATCCAAAGTTCGAGTATTGCCTCTAATCCCGACTTGAATGCTTTTTGAAGCATCGACATAACCATCTCTAACTAAATAACTTGCCCAGTGTGCCGCCGATTTCACAGCACCCAAAAAGTGATCAAGCTGATGATAGGCATCAGTATGGGCATCAAAATGGACCAGTACCGCTTTTTGGCCATCTGTGAGCTTTGACTTTGGCCCAGCAATGGCTTGCAGAATACCGCCTGTAATTGAATGGTCACCGCCAATTGAAATCGGGCGTGCTCCGGACTCTGCAATACCTTGATAAAACTCAGTTATCCTCTCAATACATTTTTCATTATTATTTGCCTCGGGAAGGGGGACGTCACCAAGATCTCTGATGTCGCACATTTCCCAGGGTGAAATACCGAACTTTAAATGTCCCCTCCTGCCAAGCGCTGAAATATTTCGAACCGCTCTTGGGCCTAAATGTTGATCCCTTTGAGTGGTACCATTCCCAGTACTGTGAGGAACCCCGACAAGGGCAATATCACAACCTATAGGGTCAGGATTATGCGGGCATCTAAATAAGGTCGGAATACCCCACCAATACAAACCTTGCATCATCATAGCATTGTCATTTGTTTTTTTATCCATATCTTAGCCTCTAATGAGGTGAATTATTTATCTGAATTGTCGGATATATACTTTTCGGCGCACTCACAGATAATATCAGAAAGCAATGAACAATCGTCAAGAGAAAATGTTAGCGGCAATCTCAAATCAAACAAACCTGAAAGGATTCTGTCGGAATTTTCTAGATTTTGACGCTCGAAATATTTCCAACTTTTATGGTTGCTGGTAAAGCCAGTAGGTTCATCACCACCAAACCACTTTACCTCCACACCAAGCTGCTTATTGGCCTCAATAAATTCAACAGCTTGACTGTTGGAAATCCCCGGAATTCTAAACTGGATAGAACTCCCGACATAGCTTTCTTCGTCTGGGCGCTCAGGCATTACAACACCTTTGATTTTTTTAAGCTTTTGTTCAACAATTCGATAGCGTTTGTTCCAGCGCTTAATGTTTTCCTCAAGAGAATTCAACTGCGGTCGAAGAATCGCAGCTCTGAGGTTGTCCATGCGGCCTGAATAATTCGGGGTTTGTAATCGAATATCTGAAAAAACTTCCGCATCAGGGGCTGCTCCATGCCTTTCATAGAGCATATATGAACCGGAAAGGATAATTGAACGAGCCATAAATTCAGCATTATCGGAAGTTATAAGACCACCTTCTCCTGAATTTAGATGTTTATAGGTCTGAGTACTAAAACAGGCAGCCAAACCAAAATTACCACTTTTCTTTTGCCCCCACTTAGCGCCCATAGTATGCGCACAATCCTCAATTAAAATCAAATCCTCCTCCTGCACAATTTTCATCAATTTATTCATGTCCACAATATGACCGCGCATGTGCGATAACAGCAAAAAACGAGCGCCACTTGATTTCGCTTTTTCGGCAAGGTCGTCCAGATCAAGCACAAGATTTTCATTAATCTCTACGAATATAGCCCTGCCACCAGCATTAGATATTGCTCCAGGCACAGGAGCCAGGGTATACATATTGGTTAAAACATACTCCTCAGCCTCCAAGCCAGCAGCCTTCAGTGCAATGCCTAGGGCATAACCACAAGATGCACAGGCCAGACAGTATCTACTGCCCTGATAGCTGGCGTACTCCTGCTCCAACATTGACACTTGCGACTGTTCGTCTTTAATTGTATTGTAACGATGTAGCCTTCCCGACTTCAGCACTTCAATGGCAGCATCAATCGACTCTTGACTGATGGCTTCCTGTTGAGTAAATGATCTTGGGAAAATTTTTCTATTCATATGTAAAGTATTATATAAAAATACTTATTAACAAATTTACCTTACTTAGAATTAGACCCTGCAATATTATCAAAAAACCGTATAGATTGTATGGAAAAAGATTTATAAGACTGTAGAATAGAATTTGATTTAGGTATTCTTTTAACTATCTTGCATGTTGCATGAAAACTTAGATCACTTTGTAATTAAATAGGAGAATAATATGATTAAAAGAGTACTAAGCACAGCAGTTAAAGCTCTTGTGCTTTCTGGACTAATGATTAGTCCTGCTGCTATGGCAGATACTATTAAGCTTGGTGCAGCCGTCTCTTTATCGGGGAAATATTCAACAGCTGGTAACCACACTCAAAAAGGCTATGACTTAGGTGTCAAATATGTCAATGGCATGGGTGGCGTAGTTGTTGATGGAAAAACTTACGATCTAGAAATTGTCTACTATGACGACGAATCTACACCTGCACGTGGCGCGTCACTTGCTGAAAGGTTGATTCTTAGAGATGGTGTTAGTTTTATGTTAGGTCCATATAGTTCAGGCCTAACTAAAGCCATTGCGCCAGTTACAGAAGCACATGGCGTACCAATGGTTGAGGCAAATGGCGCTTCTCGCTCATTGTTCAATCAAGGATATAAGTATATGTTTGCTGTACTGTCAACTTCTGAGCAGTATTTGCAAGAGGCAGTAAATCAAATAGCCATTAAGGCCGGCAAACCGGCATCAGAAATAACTGTAGCTCTAGCGATTGAGAATGACCCATTCTCTCAAGATATTAGGGCGGGCGTTATGGATGACGCCAATCGTCACGGCATGACAATAGTTATTGATGATAAATTGCCTAGAGATCTGAGCGATATGACTTCTACACTGGTTAAGGTGAAAGCTCTTAAACCTGACTTGCTTGTAGTTTCTGGACACTCTAAGGGTGCAGCTCTGTCCGTTAGACAAATGAAAGATCTCGGTGTTTCAGTTAACATGCTTGCAATGACGCATTGTGAGTCAGCAAAGCTTCATGACAAAGAAAAGTTTGGTAATCTTGCAGACTACGCTTTATGTGCAGCACAGTGGGCACCTAGCGTTACAAGCGAAGGTGCTGTGTTTGGTACTGCGGGTAACTATTCTGCAATCTTTGACGGTGAGTATGGCTACGTTCCGCCTTATCAGGCAGCTGAATCAAGTGCCGCAGTGATAGTTATGGCGGATGCGATAACTAGAGCTAACTCTCTTGACAAAGATGCTGTGAGAGACGCTCTAGCTGCAACTGATCTGTCAACTTTCTATGGTCAAATCAAGTTTTCAGAAGCAGGCAATAATATTGCAAAACCAATGATTTTGCGTCAACTCATTGATGGCAAATATTATGTTGTAGCTCCTGCCAATGTTGCGACAGATGAACTTGTATATCCACGTCCTTAAATAGGAGTGTATAGATAGTTTGTTTTAACTAAAAGGCAGCGCCTCAGGGCGCTGCCTTTTAAGTTTTCTATTTAAAAAGTGAAAAATGATTACCTATTTAAATATATTAATTGATAGTCCCGAATTTTTAGCTCAACTGATAATCAATGGTTTGTTAGTTGGCGCTATTTTTGCATTAATAGCATACGGCCTAGCATTGGCATGGGGGGTAATGGATATAATTAACTTTGCCCAAGGAGAGTTTGTTATTTTTGGTGGTTATATAACTTATACCTTATTTTATCAATTTGGAATTCACCCTATCCTTACAATTCCAATCGTTGCTCTCGTCCTTTATGCGCTCGGTCTGATTATATATAAAACCATTATTTCTCGGTTATTGGGTCAGAAAGATATCTTTATTACTATTCTAGCCACCTTTGGACTGGCAATCCTAATGCAACAATTGATGCAGGCAATTTTTGGGCCTGATGTAGTAACAGCAGACCCCAGACTTGGCATGCTTAAACTGTTCGATGGAAGTATCCTAATCTCCAATATTCAAATTGTGAGCTTTATCATTGCTATTAGCGTCGGCATTTTGTTGTTTGTTGTTATGAAGTACTCACGTTTTGGACAAACTATCCGAGCAACCGCTCAAAATCCTCGTGCAGCAGGAATTCTGGGGATTGATATCGATAAGGTATATGCCAATACATTTGCTATTAACACAGCTCTATGCGGTATTGGAGGTTCTTTAGTGGTAATGGTTTGGACGATACACCCTTTTATAGGCTTGGTATATACATTTCGCTCCTTTATGATTGTTATTCTTGCAGGTCTGGGGAATTTTATGGGAATTATTTATTCTGGTATGGGGATAAGCGCACTTGAAAATGTTACTGGCTTTGTTATCGGTGCAGAATTTCAGGCCGCTGTTATTTTTTGTTTGTTGGTTATTATTCTTGTCACAAGAAGTATCAGGGCAAGAAGAAAACGTCAATATCTAGAATAATCGAGGTTAATTATGATAACGAATAACAAACAAAATATGTTAATTTGGATAGGGCTGGCAATCTCTGCTGTTGTACCGTTACTTCTACCAAATTATATAACTGTACTGACATATATCTGGGTCATGATTATCCTCGCACTCACCTGGGATATGCTTGGTGGGCAAACAGGGTATACCTCTTTCGGTAACATTTTATTTTTTGGCGTAGGCATGTACGTCAGCGCAGTCGTTCAAAGAGATATGTTTTCAAGCGGTCTAGACCGGTTTGAGCGTGTTTCTGAAATTGTAGTCAATTTGAATGCGAGTGAGTATTTTGTCAGCCTTGCAGTTGGCACTCTTGCTGGCGCTATTGTAGCTGTAATACTTGCTGTGATTCTAGGCTCAGGGATACTAGGTATGCGAGGCCACTATTTCGCCATTTGCACATTAGGACTAGGGCATGCCGCTGCTGAGATAGCTAGCGGGATTGATTATATTGGCGCTGGTTCAGGAATGGTTACGCCAATTTATCCAGGTGAATTGGCACTTAGTAAAGAAGCCTTTTATTATTACGCCTTTATGCTTTTTGCAATTGTCACGTTCTTTCTTTTTAGAAAGATATACCAGAGTCAGTTTGGCCTAGCTCTTAATGCAATTAGGGATAATGAAAATAAAGCTGAATCGATGGGTATTCATACTACCCAATATAAAATTGCAGGCTGGTCTATTGCGGCCTTCTTTTTAGCGATTGCTGGAGCAGGCGTAGGCAATGTTATTGGTTTTATCGACCCAGTAGAAATTGCTTTTTCTGGCCCAACATTCGGTGTCTGGATGATTGTCATGGCTATTTTGGGTGGCAAAGGTACTATTTGGGGGCCAGTACTTGGCGCTGTCATATTGTACTCAGCAAAAGAAACTTTCTGGACCTACCTATTAGGCTGGGACAAGGTGGCTCTTGGTTTGTTGATCGTAATCATAGTGGTTTATTTTCCAAAAGGAGTACTAGGCTACTTCAAGGAGAGAAAGCAATTAAGTAATAGCATTTTGTCTCAAAAGGGAGAAGGCTAATGGATCAATTAAATGTTAAATCTGTCGACAAGGCTTATGGTGGAGTAATCGCAAACCACGATGTCTCTCTTACAGTACCAGAAGGAAAAATAGTTGGCATTATTGGTCCAAATGGCTCTGGTAAAACGACGCTATTTAATTCGATTGTTGGACATCATCCAATTGACTCTGGCGAAATACATTTTAACGGTAAGGAGATTTCCTCACTAACCATTCCTCAGATTGCCAGACTGGGAATGCTTAGAACATTTCAGCAAACTCATATCTACGGCAAAATGACCTGTGTGCAAAATATGCAGATTAGTTCAGATATTGACGCCAACTGGAAAAGGATTTTTAATCCATTTTCAAAAGAAGTTGATGAAATGGTTGACGAATTATTGGCTTTTGTTGGTTTGTATAAGAAGCGCTTTTTACTGGCCGGAGACTTGTCGTTTGGGCAACAAAAACTCTTAGAGTTTGCAATGGCATTAATGAAAAAGCCAACAATACTCTTGCTCGACGAACCAACGGCTGGCGTTAACCCTACTTTAATTAACGGCCTCATTGATCGGCTTCGACAAGTCAATGAAGAAAAAGGCATAACACTCCTGGTAATAGAACACAATATGCGGGTAATCATGAACCTTGCCGAGCATATATACTGCTTAGCAAATGGAACAATGCTTGCAGATGGAAAACCCGATGATATACAGAATGATCAACGTGTAATTGACGCGTATTTAGGAAATTAATGATGACAAAAAAAATCCACGGATATGGACAAGGAGACGTAGAAACTGTAATTTCGGTTGAAGATGTTGACAAACAAGCAGGCGCTTTAAAACAAGACAATCTCACTACAGATGACCTGGACGCATTAACAAACAACAAGCCACACCTTTCAATAGATAAACTCAAGGCAGGTTATGGAGAAATGGAAATCCTGCATGATTTTGATTTGCGTATAGGCAAGGGACAGTCACTTTGCTTAATAGGCCCAAATGGCGCTGGAAAATCGACAATTCTACATAGTATTTTTGGCTTTACTAGAATTTTTAGCGGTGACATTAGCATCGACGGCAGGCAGATAACAAGCCTTACCCCAAATGAAAAATTAAAAGACTCTGGCATCGCCTATATATTGCAAGACAACTCTGTTTTCCCAAGTATGACGGTTGAGGAAAACTTGTTAATGGGCGGATTCCTGTTAGATAAAACAGCTGATGCGAAAAAGGCGGTTGATGAAGTATTTTCACAATACAATCGCCTTAAGAAGCGCAGAAATAACAAGGCAAGCTCTCTTTCTGGCGGTGAAAGAAGACTACTGGAAATAGCCAGAGCATTAATAATGAATCCGAAAGTGCTTTTGGTCGATGAGCCTTCAATTGGGCTAGAGCCTAGGTTTATTAACATGGTATTCGAAATACTGGGAGACTTGCAAAACAACCAGGGAAAGACCATCGTTATGGTTGAGCAAAATGCCAAGAAAGGCCTAGAGTTTTCCGATATTGGCTATGTTATTGTGTCTGGCGAGCTGGTGTTAGCAGACTATGGCAGTCAATTATTAAAGAACCCGGAAGTTGGCAAACTTTTTCTTGGCGGTTAATGAACTTGTTTAGCAGTGTCTCGTATATGAAATGAAATTTCATATTATAAAAAATGAACTGTTAAAGGTAGAATATTTGCCATTATCCATGTTAAATAACTCAATAACATATATTACTACGATTGAAGAATTTAGAAAATATTTCTATAAATAAAGTATTTATGAATAATATAAGTATTATTTTTTTTAAATAAAATTAATTTCTAGAAATAATTACTATAATTACAAAAAATTTTATTCAAACAACCTATACTAAAATTTATTTACTAATAAAGTAATTAATATTTAATTCAATACTATAAATGGCTAAACCAAGAATATTCACTGATTTGACCTCTTCCGAACTGATTGAACAGGCCTTGGCTCGTAACGAAGGTTCATTGACCAATACTGGAGCTTTGTTAATTACCACAGGAGAGCGGACCGGACGTAGCCCCAACGACCGCTTTATTGTTGACGAACAAAGCACCTCTGGGGATATCGACTGGGGAGATGTCAACAGGCCCTTTTTGGAAGATAAATTTGAAGCATTATGGGATTTAGCGAACGAATACTTGTCCCAAAAAGACCGTTTCGTTTCTCACTTACATGTAGGAGCTCACGAAGAGCATTACTTACCAGTTGAAGTAAACACTGAAACCGCATGGCAGGGACTATTTGGACGCAATATGTTTATTAAGCCTGAACAATATAATCCAGGAAACAAAAAGGGGTGGACGATTTTAAACGTCGCTTCTTTTCAATGTAGTCCTGAACGTGATGGCACAAACTCGGATGGCGTAGTAATCATTAACTTTAAGCAGAGAAGGGTTTTATTGGCAGGTATGCGATATGCTGGCGAAATGAAAAAGGCAATGTTTTCAGTACAGAACTTCTTGCTGCCTGAAAGTGGTGTGCTGCCTATGCATTGCTCTGCAAATGTTGGTGAAGATGGAGATACTGCATTATTTTTTGGCCTTTCTGGTACAGGCAAAACAACATTGTCGGCAGACCCGGCGCGCTATCTTATTGGAGACGATGAGCATGGCTGGGCTAAAGGTTCTGTATTTAATATGGAGGGTGGTTGTTACGCAAAAACCATTGCTCTTTCGCAAAAGAATGAACCAATTATTTGGGATGCTATTTGTCACGGAGCAATTGTTGAAAATGTCGTAGTAGACTCTAATGGCCTGGCCGATTATAACGATACTAGTATTACAGAAAATGGTCGCTGCTCTTACCCTTTGGAGCATGTTGAAAAACGCGTGCTAAAAAACGCCGCCGGTGAACCGAAAGCAGTTATTTTCTTAACCTGTGATGTATCAGGCGTTCTGCCGCCAGTTTCTATTCTTAGCAAGGAGGCGGCCGCTTATCACTTCCTTTCGGGTTATACGGCTCGTGTAGGTTCAACCGAACTTGGTGCAGCTGCAGGCATTAATCCCGCTTTTTCCCCATGTTTTGGTGCGCCATTTATGCCTTGTCCTGCCGGCACTTATGCAAACTTATTAATTAAACGTGTGGCAGAGTTCGGCGCCCAAGTTTATTTGGTTAATACCGGATGGACCGGTGGTTCTGGTGCGCCTGATGGAACTGGCGAGCGCTTCCCTATTCCTGTAACCCGTGCTATCGTTTCAGCCTGTCAAAGTGGCGCTTTACTCAATTGTAAAACTAAACATTTGGAATATCTAAATCTAGATATTCCTACAGAAATTCCCGGGGTGGATAATCGATACCTAAACCCGAGAGATACATGGGGAGACAAAGAAAGCTACGATGCTGAAGCTAAAAAACTGGCAGGTCTATTTGCTGACAATTTTAAGAATTTTGATGTTGATACGGCTATTGTTGAGGCCGGCCCAAAAGTAACTTAAAGGCTCCATCAATTTAGCACCCCCTATTAGATTACCTCACTATTGTGCTGTCCACCCGCCATCAATTGTCCAAGTGGCGCCAGTTATAGATTTGGCATTATCGGTACAAAGGAAGCTGACTAACTCAGCGATTTCGTTGGGTTCAATCATTTTTTTGATGGCGCTGGTTTTAAGCATTATCTTTTCCACCACCTCGTCTTCATTAATACCATAAGATTTTGCTTGATCGGCAATTTGGCTTTCCACCAAGGGTGTGCGCACATAGCCTGGGCAAAGGGCGTTAACGGTAATACCAAACTCACCACCTTCGAGCGCTGCTGTTTTAGTCAAGCCCAACAAACCGTGCTTTGCGCTAATATAAGCGGCTTTATACGGTGAAGCGATTAGACCATGAACGGAGGCAATATTAACCACCCTGCCCCAGTTCTTCTCTTTCATATGCGGCCAAGCGTATTTGGTCAGTCTAAAAGGTGCACTCAACATTAAGGCAATCATTTGTTCCCATTTATCCTCAGGGAAATGTTCAATTGGGCTCACTTGTTGAAAGCCAGCGTTATTAATCAAGATATCAACACCGCCAAAGTGTTCAACTGTTTCTTTAATTAAAGCCTGGCAGGCTGGCGCCTTGCTTAAGTCGGATTGAACAAATAGAGCGTTTAGCTCTTCAGCAACTTTGACGCCTTGAATCTTATCAATATCCGCAATGACAATATTCAGATTATCCTGGCTAAGTCTCTTGGCAATAGCAAGACCTATACCACTGGCAGCGCCTGTTACCACCGCGCATTTTTTCATAATTCACTCCTTTTCCTGAAGTTGGGTTATCCTAGATTAAGACTACATATCAATTTTAAGTTAGTATAAATCTAGTAGGGGTAAAAGTCCAAATTTCGTTTCATGTGTGAGTAAGGGTATTCAAATACATAGCCGAACACAAGAGGATTCACCCTGTGCTTCCAAAGTCTGAATATATATGCGTATGAGGGTGGCTAAATAATAACTTTATAATTTATGTTGTTGTTAATCGCAACATATAGCCGAGAATTGATAAGAATAATATATATAAAACCCAATCACCTTCTTGAAAAATACATACTAATAATCAGTATAAGGATAAATATAGAGAGCATCATAAAACCACCTTGATACGATTCTATATAGTCTTCTTTAATAACTTCTATGGCCGTTCTGTTCTCTTTTTTGTCGTTATCGGTTGTTTCATTAATTGCTTTTTCATTTTCTTGAGGTTGATGCTCTAACTCTTCGGCCACTTTATTTGAATTTCCATCTTCGTTTTCAGAGACTTGCTTTGCCTCTTCTTCAACTACCTCAGCAGGCTTATCTAGAAACTCTTGTAGATCTCTATCATCTCCACCGGCATATGAAAAACCTATAAAGCTAAGAAATAGTAGTAAGAGCAGGATGAGTTTTTTCATACTAGGATTATATTTAGATTGACGTATAGGATTAATTAATTTTTATATATAAAAAGATTCAAAATGCTTTTCTCTTTTATCTTTCAACATCCCAACAGTTTCATCCGTAAACCTATTTCTATCTGCCCTTGTCTTGAATACCCAAATACATACCGTATCTTTGCTGTGATAAATCGCCTTTAACTCGTCATCAATCTCACATATCTCTTGCGGTATCTCAGTTTTAATACAAAACATTTTCGCTCCTATTCAGTTTGAACTCAGTATAAATCTATACAGGATAAAAGTCCAAATTTCGTTTCATGTGTGAGAGAGGGTATTCAAATACATACCCACATAGCCCCTTACCGCAAATTATGCTACCATGGTATCTGGAGGCAAGAACGCAAATATACAATACAAATTGCACGAGCATGGCCAAAAAGCAGGACAATTATCTTTATAGCTGCGATCAAGTGCGCACATTGGATAGATTAGCAATTGATAGAGACAATATCAGCGGCTTACAACTGATGCAACGCGCCGGTATGGTGGTTTTCAAACACATTCTCCAGTACTATCGCAAACATGCCGTCACGGTTTTCTGCGGCTCAGGGAACAATGGCGGCGATGGCTACGTTATTGCAATGCTTGCGAAAGAAAAAGGCATTGCGGTCCAATTAATACATCTCAAACAACCTCGGCAATTAAAAGGCGATGCCAAGCGCGCCTACGAAATTGCCAATGAAGCAGGTGTTCCAATGACCGATTTCTCGCCGGAGATGGTGTTGGAAGATTGCGTCATCGTTGACGCTCTCCTAGGTACTGGCTTAAAAGGTTCAGTGAAGCGCACCTACCGTGATGCCATTGAGTTAATCAACAACAGCAATCTAACAGTTGTCGCCGTTGATCTACCCTCTGGCCTAAATGCCGATACAGGCGATGTTGGGAATATATGTGTTAAGGCGCAAACAACGATTAGTTTTATTGGGCTTAAGCAAGGCTTGTTCACCAATCATGGGCCAGATTACTGCGGCAAAATTGTCTACCAGGACTTAGCAGTAAAATCCACCATCTTTGATGAAATCAAGCCAGTGGCAATAAAACTGCAGCTAAGCTCGCTATTAAGGCATTTGAAGCCTAGACAGTCCAGTTCCCACAAAAACGACTATGGCCATGTTATAGTCGTTGGTGGAGATTATGGCTATGCTGGCGCAAGCCTATTGGCGGCCGAGGCCGCGCTTAGAACTGGCGCAGGACTGGTGAGTGTTGCCACACGTCAAGAGCACATCAGTACAATTGTGGCCAGACGACCTGAAATTATGGCACATGCTGTTGATTCAAGCAAGTCTCTGCAAACTCTAGTGAAAAAAGCCAGTGTGCTTATTATCGGACCTGGATTGGGACAGTCACTCTGGTCGAGGAAAATGCTAAATTGTGCTTTAAAAGCAGATATTCCAAGTATTTTAGATGCCGATGCGCTCAATCTTGTTGCTCGTGACCAGATCCAATTAAATACTATGAATCACCCCTACATACTCACTCCACACCCCAAAGAGGCGGCAAGATTGCTTAATGTGGAGACCGTACAAATCCAAAAAGACCGATTTTCCGCTGTCAAAAAGATATCCAAAAAGTACCATGCTCAGGTTCTGCTAAAAGGCACGGGCTCTTTAGTTTGTGTTTCGAACAATTCAACAATCGGTGTTTGTACTGCAGGCAATCCAGGAATGGCAACAGGTGGCATGGGTGATGTTCTTAGTGGTATTATTGGTGGCTTATTAGCGCAAGGTGTAAACCAAAATCACTGCCTTGCCCTAGCCACCTGTTTACACGCAGAAGCGGCTGATACGGTGTCCAAGGGTCGACAAAGAAGTCTTCTGCCGAGTGATTTATTCAAACCCCTAAGGCTCTTAATCGGCTAGTACAAAGCTGATCTGCCTATCTTAAGCGTCAGCGCGAGATTTCCAGAAAAGTAAAATCGCTAGCACCGCGTCAGGCACTGAGCCTCCGATGTTTGTTGCATCAAATGGAAACAAACCAATAGACATATGATAAAACGCTATTACCATAAAGGCCACGTGAAAGATGGCAAAGAACATGCCCACAGTCTTAATATTATCGCCCGCCCAAGTAGGCATCTGCCAACTTAGATAAGCCACACCCAAAACCATAACTGACATATTTTGCAGAACACCAGCCATCATTGCTGATGATTCAACACCAAAACTCTCCATCATAGCGGCTGGTGTAAGCAACATAAACGCACCGAAAAATGCGAAAACAAACGCTTGTATTCTAAACACTAAAGATAAAGTCATTATTATCTCCAATAGTTAATAAAGAAATTTCAATATACCATAATGAACTACAAGTATTAATGTTGTACTAAGTCCAAATTTCGTTTGATGTGTGAGGGAGGTTATATTAATACATAGACGAGCACGAAAGAGGGTTCCCCTATGCCTTCAAAGCTTAGGCTTTCTATTTGGTTTTTTATCCCAAAACAAACGCTTTTTGGACTTTTTTGGTTTTTTCTGGTCATCTCTACGCCTTTCATTCTTATGAGGACTGCGACCCGGAGTTCTCTTCTTGATACTACTTTTTTCCTGAGTTTGTGATTTGTTCGGTTTTTTTAGCCTCTTAGATTTGAGTGGAAGCAACTCTGGAGAGTTCGGCACATCATGATTAGGCCAAAAATCCTCAACCAACTCACGCTCAAGGTGTTTTTGGATGAGACGCTCAATATCAAACAATTGTTTAGCCTCATCCGCACTGACCAAAGAAATAGCCTCGCCACCTCTTCCCGCCCTTCCCGTGCGGCCAATTCTGTGAACGTAGTCCTCTGGAACATTAGGCAAGTCAAAATTAATCACATGCGGCAATTGATCAATGTCAATACCACGCGCAGCAATATCAGTGGCAACCAGAACTCTCACCTTGCCAGCCTTAAAGTCTGCCAACGCGCGCGTTCTAGCGCCTTGGCTTTTATTTCCGTGTATCGCTGTTGCGTTGATGCCTTTCTTCTCTAAGCTTGTGGCAATTCTATTAGCGCCGTGTTTGGTTCTACTAAAAACAAGCACTTGCTGCCATTCACCTTTATTAATTAAACGGGTTAAAAGTGCAGTTTTTTTAGATTTATCTACCGGGTAAATCCAGTGCTTAATCGCCTCAACTATGGAGTTCCTAGGGGTTACTGAAATTTCCACTGGCTGGTAAACAAGACCTTTAGCAAGTTTGCGAATATCCTCTGAAAAGGTTGCCGAGAACATCAATGTTTGTCGCTTTTTTGGCAACAATTTAATAATTCGCTTAATATCATGGATAAACCCCATGTCCAGCATGCGGTCCGCCTCATCCAACACCAGCACCTCTAACTCATCAAAATGCACAGCGTTCTGAGAATGAAGATCAAGTAATCTTCCCGGGGTGGCCACCAAAATGTCGATACCTTTACGTAACTTTTGCATTTGCGGCCCAATACCAACACCACCAAAAACCACAGTTGAACTTAACGGCAAATTCTGACCGTATGTTTTCACGCTGTCATGGACTTGAGCGGCAAGCTCGCGCGTTGGCGTTAATATTAAAGTCCGCACATGATTCGACGAAGGACTCTTGCCATTTGAAAGGCGCTCTAAAATCGGCAAAGTGAAACCGGCTGTTTTTCCCGTGCCGGTTTGCGCGGCACCCATCAGGTCTTTTCCATCTAAAACAATGGGGATAGATTTTTTCTGAATAGGCGAAGGTTCAGAGTAGCCTTGCGCCTCAATTGCTTCAAGAATTTGTGGTGACAGTCCAAATATTGAAAAACTCATACGATAACATCAAAAAAAATATGGTTGTATTTTACGGGCATAGTTGTGTTGTAACTCATAAGCTTAATATAAAGGTAATAAATAATTAAAACGTGAACATTGATATTTATAAAAATGAAGGGATATTGAATTGCTTGCCGTAGAAGCAGCAAGTCTTCTAGAAAAATAGTCTCAAATAAACGAAATTTCGTTTGATGTGTGAGGGAGGGTTTATATATATCTCCGAGAGCACAAGAGGGGCTCCCGCCCGTAACTCCAATCTTGTGTAAGACGTCTCTGTTATCCGCGACGAATGGCAAATCAGACTAACAGCCCATTTTACGTGCCAGATCCACGAAGTCGATCGCGACCATATCCCACTTTTCACTTGGCTTCAAATTGGTCGTTTGATCGGGGCCGTACTCGTTAGCACGCGTGACGAACCCGGTTTTGAGACCGCGTGCCCGTGCCGCCGCAAGGTCTTTGTTATGGGCCGCAGTCATCATGACTTGTTCTGGCGCTAGGCCAAGGGCGTCGCAGCAACGGTCGTAGGTTTCCGGGACGGGCTTATATTGCCGGACGACTTCCGCTCCTAAAATGACATCCCAAGGTAAGCCAGCGTTTTTCGCCATATTGACCATGAGCGCAATGTTGCCGTTTGAATGTGTACCGATGATAAAGCGCGATTTCAGCATCGTCAGACCTTCGACGGAATCCGGCCAAGGCGAGAGACGATGCCAAACAAGATTAAGCTCGTCGAGCGCTTCCTCCGGAAGGTTTGAGAGGCCATATTTTTTTGCGATCTTGTCAAGATTCATGCGGTGCAACGTATCGAGCTTCGTGAATGGAAGTCCACCGCTTCTGACTTTTTCCATAGCCGGTTGATAAAGGTCTCGCCAATCGCAGGCGAATTGAACCCAATCCGCTTCGTGGATGCCGTGCGATTTGGCGAACTCTCTGGCCATTCGCGCCACGCTTGTGCGCCAATCGACCACGGTGCCAAATACGTCAAAAATGAGTGCTTTTACGTCGCTCATCATGGGAATTGTCCTCAAGCCATAGTCTATCTCGTCTTTCAAACTCATTCATAAGAATAGGAGTAGTTTCTTCATACTATGATTGTATATCAACTTGAACTAAAGTCCAAATTCTCTCTGATGTGAGAAGGATGGTGTATTAATATTTAACCGATTTAATTTAATAAATTAAATAGAGTATCACAAGAACTACAGCAGCTCCGATAACGTACATCGTCGTGCGATTCATAATTGCTCCCAATTGTATTGATATTTTTAATATACAACAATATTGAAATCTAGTATAAACCTAGTGAGATAAAAAGTCCAAATTTCGTTTGATGTGTGAGGGAGGTTATATTAATACATACCCGAGCACGAGAGGGGCTCCCCCTATGCCTTCAAAGTGTGAATAAATATGCGAAGGAGGGGTGAAGACTCGCAGGCCCTCAAGGAGATTTGATGTTATTTCATTAATGAAAAAAGATGATATACTGGAAATATTGTAATGATACTTTTTACAATATAAAGGACATGATTAAAGGAAATTCAAATATTTTGGTGTTTTAATAAAACTTAGGAGAAGTAATAATTCCAAAACAAGATTTGCGTCTCTTACTCCGTTTAGCGCCCTTCATAAAGCCCTATAAAAAAGTTGCCTTAATTGCTGGTATTGCGCTGATCTTAAGCTCAATAGCATTTCTTCTGCTTGGACAGGGAATAAAATTATTTATTGACGAAGGCCTTTACACTCTTGATAGTAAAGCAATGCTTACTATCTTTCTTGTTTTGCTCATTATGGTTATTAGTACTTTTGTGCGTTTCTATTTTGTTTCATGGATTGGAGAAAGAGTTGGTAATGATGTTCGCCTTGCCGTCTTTAAGCATTTACTGACACTTCATCCACATTACTTTGAACTGAATCGAAGTGGTGAAATTAATGCACGCTTGACAACAGACACCACATTACTTCAATCGATTTTTGGCTTTTCAATATCTATGGCTCTTAGTAGTGCTCTTTTATTATTGGGTGGGCTAACGATGATGCTTATTACCAACTTAAAATTAGCCTTTATAGTGCTTATTAGTGTTCCTGTGATTCTCCTTCCAATGCTAATTTATGGTCGTCGCTTAAGATCCCTCTCAAGGCAAAGCCAAGACAGAGTTGCTGACATTGGAACTTATGCTGGTGAAATAGTTCAAAACATTAAAGTGGTGCAAAGTTTTACACGTGAACCAGAAGAATCAAAAGCATTTAGTATCGAAGTTGAAAAGGCATTTATTGCTGCAAAAAAACGTATTATGCAAAGCTCTCTATTAATAGTTGCAGCAATGATTCTAGTCTTCACAGGTCTGGGGGCTATGATATGGACTGGAGGTAGAGATGTTACATCTGGAATCATAACAGCTGGTGAACTTGCTGCTTTTGTTTTTTATGCAGTCATGGTTGCAAGATCTGTAGCGATTATTTCTGAGATTTATGGACAACTCCAGCGTGCTGCTGGTGCCACTGAACGCCTAATTGAGTTATTAACTGAAAAATCTCAAATTATTGCTCCAATTAATCCTAAACAGTTAACTAAGGGCCCTTTATCTTTAAGCTTTAAAAATATTAGTTTTAGTTATCCTTCGAGGTCTGGACAATTTGCTTTAGAAGATGTCAACTTTAATATCAACGCAGGAGAAACAGTTGCCATTGTTGGGCTTTCAGGAGCAGGAAAGACTACTATATTTGAGTTGTTGCAAAGGTTTTATGACCCTAACAAAGGAAGTATTGAAGTTGATGATATTAATCTTGTTGATCTTAACCCAAAAGATCTTCGTTCAAGCATAGGACACGTACCACAACAATCTACATTATTTTCAGCTGATGTCACTCATAATATTGGCTATGGTAATCCTATGGCAAGTGAGAATGAAATCAAACAAGCAGCAAATAAAGCGTATGCACTAGAATTTATAGATCATCTTCCTGATGGTTTTGAAAGCTATCTAGGTGAACAAGGTGTTCGCTTATCGGGAGGACAAAGACAACGTATTGCTATCGCAAGAGCGATGCTTAAAGATCCATCTATTCTTTTATTAGATGAAGCTACCAGTGCCCTTGATGCGAGCAGTGAACAAAAAGTTCAAGCCGCTTTAAAAGAATTAATGCAGGGAAGAACCACATTAATCATAGCGCACCGACTTGCAACTATTATGCATGCAGATCGTATCTTACTAATCGATCAAGGGCGCTTAATTGCTGAAGGTAGTCACCGAGAATTATTAGCAAGCTCTGGGCTTTACAAAAGGCTATGCGAATTACAATTCAATCACTAAATCGCTGAAAGCCTTGCTGTATATGGTGGTTATGAATGGACTTGAAACAAAGTCCAAATTTCGTTTGATGTGTGAGGGAGGGTATATTATATTGCGCTAGCTATATTTTCTTTTCAACGGCGATAATCAAAACCTATAATTAAACTCAATCATGTGGAAATCAGCCCCGATCGTGTGAGGTCCATTAACACTAGCATCAGAATAGTGCAGAAACCGATAGCCCAACCCCAGTTTCTTATAGAGTGGAGCGCTGACGCCCAGTGTCAGGACAAACTGGAAAGGGCCTCCATAATCCTGCACCCCAAAGCGACTCCTGCTGAACAGCGCTCCACCTACTCCCAAATCCAGGGTAAACCGCCCGTCTTCACTCCCCAGGGTCAATTCAGGGACGAGAGAAACGACAAGAGCATCTTTCCCCGCTCCTCGTAAAATTCCGGCACTCGCCATCAAACGCGTGCCCGTACCCCAGCCTGACGTGGAATAGCTCTGCCATGGTAACCCGAAGTTCGCCGCTACGTCGTACTCCTCAAAAACCTCGGGCGCATCCTTTCCAAGTACGGTCTGCTCTGAAACGCGCGCGCGCATGCTGAGACTCAGCAAACCTAAGTCTTCAGAGTGGCTCTGACTGGGAGCAAGAAGACAGCATATGAAGCTCAGCAGCATCCCGAGAGAAATATGTCTAAGCATAAATTGTGAAGTAAGCTGTTTGGGTGTTAATTCTCCATTCTTAGTTGGATGCCATTGCTTAACTAAGTGTGGGTAGGAAGTTAAGTTCATACTTTTATTATAAGACCAAATTTCATTTGATGTATGAGGGTGTTTATTTTGAAGCAAAATTAAGTCTTCCAGAAAGGCAAAATTGGGGTTTAAAGGCGAACCAGTGTTTGTATAACAACTAGGCTAAATATAATAAGAATAGATAGCCGGAAGCCATTGAACCAACCGCTGCAATAATCAGATAGAGTGTAACAAGTCGAGCTTTTGCAAGCGAATAAATTGCAATCGCTGCTGGAATACTTGTAACACTACCTGCCAGCATAAAAGTCAATCCAACTGCCGGAGACATGCCCAACTCTATTAAACCACTTATAAGGGGAATTGCAGCGTAGCCGTTTAGATAGGTTGGAACACCTAAGATAACAGCAAGAGGGAGAGAATAAATATTTTCCGAACCTAGCCAGTTCACTATTAAATCGCTAGGCACATACACAAGCAATAAACTTTCAAGTAAAAAAGCGAATGTGAGCCAACGTGTTAGAAAAATACCTATTGACAGCGTTTCATTGATGAATGTCTGGCGTCCCTTAGAGCTATGCCAAAACTTGTATAAAATTACGGTTTTATCTTCGCTGGAACACGAGGTGGAGCAGCTGGGTTTAGCGATGTCTTTCAAAGCATCACTTAGATAACCAGCATTGCTAAGCAGTAAAGCACTGCAACCTGCTAGCAACCCCATTGCAACTGCTGATAGAGTCTTTATAAAGGCAAACTCAACACCCAGCTCAGCCGTAGTTAAGATAAACATTTCTGGGTCCATAATTGGTGAAGCTATACAAAAAGCCAACACTGGTGCGATAGGGACGCCTGCTGCTAAAAAACCTGCCACAAGTGGAATCACGCCACAAGAACAAAAAGGTGATAATGCACCAAAAATAGAAGCTACTGCAATTGCCTTTATTGGTTTGCCTTGAAAAGTACTGGCAACAATTTGATCAGCACCGCTTGCTTTTAGATACGCAGCCACTACAACCGATAGAATAATAAATGGTGAAATACGAATTAAAGCACTAAGCGTTGAAAAAAAACTATCAATTGCCTGCAAAGGCGATATGAAACCTAGAGTTATAATAATTACTAAAGAGATACCTACTGGAAAACCTAGTAATGAAGCTACTTTATTGACGAAAAGAATTAAATGTTTTTGCCTTGTTTCAATAGCTATTTTCATTGATTTCTGAGCAACATTCAGAAGTTAATAAGTCAATTGCTGAATCTAATCTTTCAAAATTTGCAGAGCAATAAACCTCTCTACCATTTTTTGCTTGCATAATTAATCCTGCGTCCACTAATCTATTAAGATGAAAGTTTAATGTTGAAGGCGCAATAGATAACTGTTTGCCTACTTCTCCAATAATAATTCCAGAACTACCATATTTCATTATCAATTTATAGATTGAAAGTCTAGTTTTATGACCTAGTTCAGCTAATATTTTTACTAAATTATTTTCATTCATAAAGTTATATTATACACAAAAGAACTATATATCTAGAAATATAGATATATATAATTATTTAAATTCAATAAAATTTCTATAAACGTTACAAAATTGAAATCGCTACTGGAATACTTGTAATACTATCTGTCAGCATAAAGTCAATCCAATAGCCCAAATTTCGTTTGATGTGTGAGGGAGCGAGTTATTGAGAAGTTTCTTTGTCTTTATCTTCAATTTTGCCCTTATAAATTCCAAAACCAATAAGCAAATATGAAATAAATTGAAAAATAAATTTATAACAAAATTTAAATATTGATACTAGTTTCTTCATACTTAATCTTTACTCCCAAGTAAACCCTCTACACCAAAAACCGCTATCATAATTGCTGGTAATAAACATAACAGGATGAGTAATACTATATAAATATTGGTGATTCTTCGATTCGTAAAAAAAGTAGTCAAGAATCCAAATAAAATTTCTAGTCGTTTATTCATACTAGGATTATAAGTCAACTTGAACTAAAGTCCAAATTTCGTTGATGTGTGAGGGATTGGTATTACTTGCTTCTAAATATAGTAATTGACTATTCCATATGTATATAACCCAGTAAAGATTATATTAATCCATTTTAATTGTTTTTCAGTATGAAGCCAAGCACAGTAAACCCAGATTAAGCAAAAGGGAAGTCCAATAAACATTGTGTAAGGATACAAGTCATTGATAATGGCAATCGTACTTAGAATACCTAGGAATAGTGCTAACCACTTCAACTGTTGTTCATATTTAGCAAATCGCATCAAAGTCTTTCCTAGAAAAAAATAGGATTATATGCTAACTTGAACCAAAGTCCAAATTTCGTTTGATGTGTGAGGGAGAGGGTTATTCAGCAGTCTCTTTGTCTTTATCTTCAATTTTGCCCTTATAAATTCCAGTACCAAGAAGTACAGTAGCAACAAATTGAAAGATAAATTTATAACAAAATTTAAATATTGATACTAATTTTTTCATACTATGGTTAGAATTCAATTTGCAGTATATCTCTCTAGTACTATAGAGTTTTCAATTTGTTTTGATGAAATATCCCAGTACTTATTAAGTAATTGATTAGTTTGTTTCTTTGTCTGGGCAACAAAACCAAATTTCTCATAAAACTGAATCGCCCAGATGGCATCTCGCCATGTGCCAACAAGTAAGAAAGCGCTTTTATTAATTTCAAATAAATATTGTAACAATGATTCTCCGATGCCTATCCTTTGATAATGAGTTAATGTGTAAGCATGTCTTATTAAAGTAACGTCTTTTAACTCCTGAATACCCATTACACCAACCAATTTATTATCCTTTTTATACCCGAACATGCGAACACCGTTATCAAACTCACTAATCAGTTCTTTTTTCAACATGTACGGTTCATGCCAACAATAATCTGGAATGATTCCCTTATAGTTTAACGCAGCATCATTAATTACAGAGAGAATCCTAGAAAGGTCTTTTTTTGTATGTTCTATTATCATTATCTATTAGAATCTACTATAAACCTATAAAGGATAAAAGTCCAAATTTCGTTTGATGTATGAGGGAGGATTCTTATTGATCTATAATTGACTTTCTTTAACAACATTACTAGGAGTACTAATGTCAGTAGCAAGAATTACAACAATAACTTTTGACTCAAAAGAAGCAGCAGATATTGCTTCTAAATCATATGTAGCAAATGCATCGAGTGATTTTCCAGAAGCCGAGCAACTTTTAGGGATTCAGGCTGATGGGAACTTACTTATAGCAGTATCTTTATATGCCGACAATGAGGCAATGGAAAGAGCATCAGCCTCAAGAAAAAAAGTCTTGGATTCTAATAAGGAAGTTGTTTCAATAGATACAAAAGTTGGCACTGTGGAAATATGTCATAGCAATAATTGCCAGTGTACGAGTAATTAA
>CAJWTP010000011.1 GCA_913047325.1 uncultured Gammaproteobacteria bacterium | reverse complement strand
TATAGTCTGGTGTGCCAACATTTACAATTTGTTCGTCCTCAGTTAATAATGCAGTGCTGAAATTATTTTCTGGATCTTCGTATGTAATTTCAAGGTGAGATAAGAGCCGCCCTAGGTCAGTTTCGCTATGCTTAATTTCTTTAAAGTATTCAGCATCAGATGTACGATTATAGTGAGCACTGATGTGCATTTTGTCACTGATATCTAACTCAACTGAGGTGTTAACTAACCAGCGCTTTTGTTTTGTAATGTGATCACTGGTCAGATATTCAGATTCTATTTCAAACATCGAATCTTTAATTCCATCTTCAGTTATTTTTCTGTCAAGTAATTGCTGATATCTGTTATCTATTAAGAAACCTCGGCTTTGTATATACGTCAAAGCTAGAATTAAATCTCTGTCAGGTGCTATATTAAAATAGTATGGAATTCTTAATCTGTTAGATTTACTATATTCGGGATCATACAAGAGAGATGACTCATCTGAATACAGAGGTTCTTCATATCTTTCGAAGCTAGGTGGAAGGAAGCCAGAACCTCGACCTTCAAGAACCCAGCTGTGTTTTGGGAAATAAAATATCGGGTAACCCTTAAAAAGAATCGTTGCATGATCAGCAATACCCCTATTTTTTTCTAGGTCGACTACAATAGTTTTAGCTCTAACTTGCCAGTCACTCTGGTTGATTGGACAGTAACTGTATGTTGCATTATTAAAAACAACTATATCTCCGTTTTTATTAATTGATTCGGCAGAGCCATTGGAATTATTTTTTATTTCTTGATATTGTGTATTATCAATTGTTGCTACAATTAAATCATTTTCTTTTTTTGCGAAAAAACTGTCGCCAGTTATAAGATACTCAGCATCTTGGTATTCAATATTACCTTCAGCAAAAGTAGAATTATCTGAACCAGAAAATTCTACTTCATCAGCCGAGAGCAGGTAATCACCAGATTTTAATTTAACATCTCCCGATAGAAAATACTCATTATTTTGAGAGACTTCACTCCGGTCCGCTTCAACCTCAATACTTGTAAGGTCAGTAGAAAATTGCTGAATAGGAAAAAGTGTTTGATATTCAGGGCAGTTAACACAAGACTGAAAAGGAGCACAAGTAAGGTTAACACCATCAGCTTGAACTGAAAAAGCACTTAAGACTAAAATTGAAAAAAGCAAGTGTTTTTTCATAAAATTATTTGTTTATCCAATCCGCATTATTTTATCATTATATTAAACTAAAACATGAACACATTTCCTTCCTAATAGTTAAACAAAATCAGTTTTATAAAAATGTTATTATTGGGTAAAATGTCTTTTGCTTTAACAATAATGTTATGAGTAAATTAATAGGTACAATAATTTTTCTGACATGTTTTCGTAGGGTGTTTAATTAAATGCTAGTTTAGCACTTGTTTTTTTGGTGTTTGACCATATCTTAACATTGACTTTAATCGGAAAAGGAATTCATGTGGGTCAACAACAAAATGGAGTTTTAATGGCTTGGAACGATAAAAATAATCAAAACCCTTGGGGTGGAAATAACCATACACCTCCTGAACTGGAAGAAGTTATAAAAGACTTTAAAAATAAATTTAAATCTACCTTTGGTAGCGACTCTTCTTCTTCTGGTGGTTCAACTGGTGGTAGTGGTGTAACAAAAACTGCCAGAGGGGGGCTTAAATACCTTCTGATTCTAGCAGTTTTAGTATGGCTGTTATCTGGCATATACATTGTAGATCCTGCTGAAAGGGGAGTTGTACTACGTTTTGGCGCTTACCAAGCAACAACCACACAGGGGCCGCACTGGCATCTGCCTTTCCCGGTTGAGAAAGTATATAAAGTTAATGTAGAGCAGATTAGAGCAACGGAAATTGGTTTTAGAAATATACAAAACTATAGTGGCAATGTAAGCTCCGAGTCATTAATGTTGACTAGAGATGAAAACATGGTCGACGTTAAATTGGCAGTTCAATTCAAGATAGCTGATGCTAAGGCGTATTTGTTCAATGTCCTACAACCTGAATTGTCTCTTAGTCACGTAGTCCAAAGTATGATTAGGCAGGTTGTTGGTGATAACGATATGGATTTGGTTTTGACAACCGGACGTGAACAGGTTGCACAGGAAGTTAAAACTGGCTCTCAGAGTTTATTAAATGACTATGGAACGGGACTGCTTGTCACGGCAGTTACTATGCAAGATGCGCAGCCGCCAATTCAGGTCAAAGCGGCATTTGATGATGTTGTTAAGGCGCGTGAAGATGAACAAAGATACATTAACGAGGCTAATGCTTATTCTAACGACATTGTGCCAAAGGCAAGAGGTGCAAGTCAAAGAATTCTTGCAGAAGCTGAGGCCTATAAATCACAGGTTGTTTCTAAATCGGAAGGTGAATCCTATCGCTTCACTAAGATTCTAGAAGAGTACTTAAAGGCACCTGGAGTTACAAAAGAACGCCTCTACAGAGAAACCTTAGAAGAAGTTCTTGGGTCAACAAATAAAGTTGTTGTTGATGAGAATTCAAACTCTTTGATGTATCTACCTATTGATCAGCTAATTAATAGACCGAGATCATCTGGCTCATCTTCATCCGAAAGCAATACTTTTGATCAGTCTGAAGACCTAAACAATGATGGCAGTGTATTACGCTCTAGGGAGAACAGATAATGAAAAAAATAATCACTGTTTTAGCAATACTAATTGCGATTCTTTTAAGCTCAAGTCTGTATACAGTTAATGAAACGCAGGTCGCAATTAAGTTGCGTTTAGGTGAAATCGTCTCTATAGAAGAGGACTCTGGTTTGAAGTTTAAAACCCCATTTGTTAACAACGTTGTGTTCTTTGATAGTCGAATTCAAACTCTAGATTCAGCATCCGAGTCTTTTTTAACTATTGAGAAGAAAAATGTAATGGTCGATTCCTACGTTAAGTGGCGTATCGTAAATACTGAAAAGTTCTATATCTCTACGGGCGGAACTATGGCGTCAGCAAATATTAGGTTGGCACAAAATAACCAAGATGCACTAAGAAGTGAATTCTCTAAAAGAACGATTAAGGAAGTTGTCTCAGACCAACGTGAAGCGATTATGGCCAGTGTAAAATCCAAACTTAAAGCAATAGCTGAGGAAGAATATGGAATTAAAGTTATCGATGTTCGTATCAAGAGAATTGAACTATCTCAGGAAGTAAGAAACTCAGTCTATAGACGTATGGAGGCAGAAAGAAAAGCGCTGGCAAACAAGTATCGCTCTGAAGGCGCTGAAGAGGCTGAGAAAATTCAAGCCTTTGCTGATAAAGAGCGTACCATCATTCTAGCTAATGCTTACCGGGATTCTGAGAAGATTCGCGGTGAAGGTGATGCAATTTCAGCAAGCAATTATGCCAAAGCATATAGCCAGGATGCTGAGTTTTATTCATTCTATCGTGCTCTTGAATCTTACAAAAAGTCATTTAATGATCAGGGCGATGTTTTGGTGCTTAATCCTGACACCGAATTTTTCCGTCACTTTAATCCTTCGGACTAGTTTGTAATAATGAGTAATTGGCAATTACCTGAGGGCATTGAAGAGCTCGCTGGTAGCCAGGCTGCGATATTTGAATCAGTTCGTCGTTGCCTGCTTGATACATATAATAGTTGGGGTTACGAACTTGTAGTCCCTCCGATGCTCGAATATGTTGAATCTTTGGTGCTTAATTCCGATTCGATAGAGCAAAAAACTTTCAAATTCCTGGATTCTTCCAGTGGACGAATGGTTGGCGTCCACGCAGATATCACTCCTCAGATTGCAAGAATTGACTCAAAGAGTGCAAAACCTGGAGATGTATCTCGTTATTGCTACATTAACACTATCCTGCAAACCAAAGCTGACGATTTTTACACCTCACGTTCTCCTATCCAAGCTGGCGCTGAACTTTATGGTTATAAAGGTATTGAAGCAGATGTTGAGATAATAAGACTCATGATCGAGTCTTTATCAATTCTGAAAATTGATAATCTGACTCTTAGCCTCGGTAATACTTCAATTTTCAATTCACTATGTGAATCTGCAGAACTAAGTAGCGATGATGTCGCAACACTAAGAGAAATATTTAAGCGCAAATCTCTGCCCGACTTGGTAATATTATTAGACAGCAATGATATCAAAGAAGCTGATAAATTTAGCTCTTTAATTTCACTTTCAGGTGATGAGAGTATTCTCTACGAGGCGCTTGAATTGTTTTCTGATATGGAACAAATCACTGATTCAGTTAACGATTTAATTGAGCTCAATAATACTTTCAGAGATAGAAATCTTAATTTAATGTTCGATCTTGGCGAAGTAAAAGCTTATGAGTACCATGATGGCGTCGTTTTTGCAGCTTACCATCCTGATTTTCCCAAGGCTTTAGCACAAGGTGGCCGCTATAATAGTTTAAGTCAAAACTTTGGTTCTTCTAGGGCTGCAACTGGATTTTCGTTTGATTTAAAATACTTGATTCAACAGCAAGATAATTTTTCTGTTAACGCTGAAGTATTAACTGCTCCCAGTGACAAAGATCCGAAGTTAAACAAATTAATCAGTGAATTAAGGGCTAAAGGAATTACCGTTAGACAGGATTTCAAAGAGGCTGGAAAGTCTGACTTTGCTATGCGTAACGGTGATTGGACTGTGAAGGAGTGATATGGCAAAAAACGTTGTCATAATCGGCACCCAGTGGGGCGATGAAGGTAAAGGCAAAATTGTTGATTTGATCACTGATAAAGTTACTTCCGTTGTTCGCTTTCAGGGTGGCCATAATGCCGGACATACACTCGTAATTAAAGGCAAAAAAACTGTCTTGCATTTAATACCTTCAGGAATTCTAAGAAGCAATGTCCAGTGCTTAATAGGGCACGGCGTAGTCCTTTCTATGAGTGCGCTGTTAAAAGAAATGGCTGAGCTAGAAGAGGCAGACCTCGACGTTCAGTCACGCTTAAGTATCAGCCCTGGTTGTCCATTAATTTTGCCTTACCATATTGCACTTGATAATGCTAGAGAAGCCAAAAGAGGCAAAGCCGCCATTGGAACAACTGGCAATGGAATAGGGCCAGCCTATGAAGACAAGGTTGCAAGGCGCGGTTTAAGGGTAGGAGATTTGCTTGATGAGTCACTTTTTGCGGATAAATTAAGTCAGGTAATGGAGTACCATAATTACGCCCTAGAGAATTATTACAATCATTCGGTCATTGATTATCAGCAAACCCTTGACGAGGCGTTAGAGCAGGCGAGCGTGATTAGGCCGATGATTATCGATGTTGCCGATGAAATTTATACTCGCATGTCCAATGATGAAAACATCTTATTTGAAGGCGCTCAGGGCGCTCTTCTTGATATAGACCAAGGCACTTACCCCTATGTGACATCATCGAATACAACTTCTGGTGGCGCGGTAACTGGATCCGGTATTGGCGTGCGTGATATTGATTATGTTTTAGGAATAGTTAAGGCATACACTACAAGAGTTGGTGGCGGCCCATTCCCTACAGAGCTCATATATGATGTGAAGTCTGACAAGGGCGATCCTGTGGGACGAGAATTATGCGCCAGAGGGCACGAATTTGGCGCAACTACAGGCCGCCAGAGAAGATCTGGATGGCTTGATTTGGTTATCTTAAATCGTTCCTTCAAGCTCAACTCTGTGAGCGGTATCTGTTTAACTAAACTTGATGTACTTGATGAATTGAGCTCTATCAAGATTTGTGTGGCATACGAAATTAACGGAATGCAATCCAAAATCCCACCATTTTCAGCAGAGGACTACAGTATTGCTAAACCTGTCTATATCGAAATGCCAGGATGGCAGCAATCTACAATTGGGACTCATAGTTTCGATGACCTACCAATTGCAGCTCAAAACTACATTAAAAAGATTGAGGAGTTATCTCAACTACCTGTTGATGTTTTATCTACAGGCCCTGACCGTGAAGAGACACTAATTATAAACAACCCTTTTGATTAAGCCAATATCGTTAAAAAGTTGATTTATACTTAACACATTATGTCTGACCCACACTATGAACGCGAAGCGGAAAAATACGAAAGTCCGATTCCTTCCCGAGAGCATATCTTAAGTTTCATTCGAACAAAACCCAGAACCAAACATCAGCTTTATGACCTTTTATCGTTAAAGGATGAACAAAAAAAATCTTTCGAGAAAAGACTAAGAGCAATGGTCAGAGATAAGCAGCTTAGCTGTAATAAGGCAGGTGTTTATCGAACCTTTTCAAAGAGAGGCCTATTGAAAGGCACTGTAATAGCAAACCCAAAGGGATTTGGTTTCGTTTCCCTAGATGCGGGCGGCAAGGACTTAAGGCTTTCCTCTCAACAGATGAAGATTGTTTTTCATGGAGACAAAGTAAAGGTTAGGTTGCTCAACAGCAAGTTCGATGCCGAAATTGTTGAGGTTACTGAAACTGTTAAATCGGTGGTTGGAAGGTTGCATCTTGAAACATATTTTCCCTATGTCGTTGTCGACGATAAAAGGATTAAGCATAACATTGTCATCACAGAGCTTATTGAGGGATGCGAGGACAATCAAGTCGTTATTGTTGAAATCCTTTCGTCTCCTACAATGGTAAGTGAGGCAACCGGAAGGGTAGTTGAAATTCTTGGCACCTATCTAGATGAAGGAGTGGAGGTTGACTCTGCGCTTCATCGTCATCAAATTCCGAATAAATTTAGTGATATTGCTATTTCAGAGTCAAACAAGCTGCCAAAAAAAGTGCTTGTTAACGACAAAAAAAACCGACTCAACTTCAGTCACCTTAATTTGATAACAATTGATGGTGACGATTCAAGAGATTTTGATGATGCAGTTTATGCAGAGCCTTCAAACAAAGGCTGGAAGCTCTTGGTTGCTATCGCCGACGTTTCACACTACATAAACGAGGGCACTAAGCTTGATGAGGAGGCCTATGATAGAGGCAACTCTGTATATTTCCCGCATATGGTGGTGCCAATGCTTCCTGAATTGATATCTAACGGGTTGTGCTCTTTAAATCCAAATGTTGAAAGGCTTTGTATGACTTGCGAGATGAATATTGACGCTTTAGGTGAGCTGATTGATTATAAATTCTATCCAGCTGTTATGGTCTCTCATGCACGACTAACATACACTGAAGTCAATGAAATCCTAGAAAGCAAAAAAAGCCCACTAAGAAAAAAATATAGCAACATTGTTAGCAATATTGAGTCGTTATATGGCCTATACAAGACACTTAGAATTTCTCGACAAAAGCGCGGTGTAATGGATTTTGACAGAATCGAAAGCCTGATACAGTTTAATAAGAAAGGCAAGATTGATAAAATTGTCCCTCGCCAAAGGAATGATGCCCATAAATTGATTGAGGAGTGCATGCTAATGGCAAATCAATCAGCAGCAAAATTCCTGCAAAAACATGATGAAGACTTTCTTTATCGTACCCATCCTAGACCCAAGCAAGAAAAAATCGAAGTAACCCGACAATTTCTATCCGCACTAGGCATTGTTTTGGCAGGAGGAGACAAGCCGGAGTCGAAAGATTTTGCAAAGGTTTTAAAGCAGGTCAAGGGTAGAGACGACGAAAACATTATTAAAACAGTTGTCCTACGTACAATGAAACAGGCAACCTATACGCCTCTAAATGAGGGCCATTTCGGGCTCGCTTTTGATCTTTATACTCACTTTACATCGCCAATCCGGCGCTATCCAGATCTTTTGGTGCATAGAGCAATTAAACGAGTAATAAACAAAAAAAACCGAAAACCATCCAAAAAAATGGTGCAACTTGGCGGGCACTTGTCAATGACTGAGAGGAGGGCAGATGACGCTACTAGAGATGTTGAACAGTGGCTAAAATGTGAATACATGAGAGATAAGGTCGGTGAAGAGTATAGCGGCGTTATTTCCGGTGTCGCTGGCTTTGGGTTTTTCGTAGAATTGAGCGATATTTTTATTGAAGGGATGATTGCAGTCCGTGATTTGAGGGACGATTATTATGTCTATGATGAAATCCATCATCGACTTATAGGTCGAGCGGCTGGGAAGATTTTTCGTCTAGGAGATGTTGTCCATATCAAGGTCACAGCTGTCAGCCTTGATGATCGAAAGATTAGTTTTGTGTTGGCCGTTTAATTTTAACAGTAAACTTTCGTTAACCAGTAACTGCGCCTTCTGATGCGGAATGTACAAGTCTTGCATACTTAGCTAAAACTCCTTTCTTGTAGCGAGGAGTAGGCTGTTTCCAGTTTGACAATCTTTGTGTTATGGTTGAATCGTCAATCAGTAGCTGTAGTTTGTTGTTTTCTGCATCAATTAATATTTCGTCGCCATCTTCAATGATGGCTAGCGGACCGCCACAAAACGCTTCAGGGGTTATATGTCCAACCACAAAGCCATGGGTTCCGCCGGAGAATCTACCGTCAGTTATTAGAGCAACCTTTTCACCTAAACCTTTCCCCATCACGGCGGAGGTTGGTGCCAGCATTTCTCTCATTCCTGGACCGCCCTTAGGGCCTTCATAACGAATCACAATCACGTCACCTTCTGAAATCTGATCGTTTAGGATCGCCTGCAGTGCGTCCTCCTCACATGCGAATGTTTTCGCTCTACCCTTAAAAGTTAACCCTTCTTTTCCGGTTATTTTCGCCACGGCTCCATCAGTAGCCAAGTTACCACGCAGAATCCTGAGATGTGAATCCTCTTTGATTGGACTATCTAGCGGCATAATGATTTGCTGGTCTTTATTGTAGGGTTCTACATCCTTTAGGTTCTCTGCCAGAGTTTTGCCTGTCACAGTTATGCAGTCTCCGTGAAGCATGCCAGCATTAAGCAGCATCTTCATCAAGGGCAGTGTGCCGCCAATTTCAACCAACTCACTCATCATGTATTTGCCAGAAGGCTTCAGATCAGCAAGAACTGGCACCTTGGCGCCAATTCTAGTAAAGTCATCTATAGTCAAATCGACATTAATAGCACTAGCCATGGCAATTAGATGAAGTACGGCATTGGTTGAGCCGCCCAAGGTAATGATCACAGTGATGGCATTCTCAAACGCTTTCTTCGTCATGATGTCGCTTGGCTTAATGTCTTTTTCGAGTAAATTGAAGACAGCTTCTCCGGCACGCCTTGAGTCGCTATTTTTGTCATCAGAAATCGCATCCTGAGCAGATGAATTTGGCAGACTCATGCCAAGCGCTTCAATGGCTGAAGCCATAGTGTTGGCGGTATACATGCCGCCACACGAGCCTGCGCCAGGTATCGCTTTTGACTCAATTTGCTCCAACTCAATATCGTTTATATCATTGTTGGCTCTCTTGCCGACAGCTTCAAAGACGCTAACGATATCGGTATGATTGTCTCCAGGCTGTATTGTTCCTCCATAAACAAAAACAGATGGCCGATCAAGCCTAGCCAGGCCGATAATACAACCAGGCATGTTTTTGTCACAACCACCAATTGCAACTACCCCATCGAATCCTTGGCAGCCAGCAACTGTTTCTATTGAGTCGGCAATCACTTCCCGGGAAACAAGAGAATATTTCATCCCTTCTGAGCCCATTGAAATCCCGTCGGAAATAGTGATTGTATTGAAAATTACAGCCTTTCCTCCAGCTCCATTAACGCCTTTCTCTGTTTCTTCTGCCAACTTGTTAATGTGCATATTGCAAGGAGTTACCATGGACCAGGTTGAAGCTATGCCGACCTGAGGTTTTTTAAAATCCTCCTTTTTAAATCCAACTGGATAGAGCATGGATCTGGAAGGCGCCCTTTCATAACCATCTACAACCTGAGAGGAAAATTTTCTAATATTTGACATCTAATCTAAAGAAGCAAAAAATATAAATTTTAGACTAAAATAGGGCGCTTCAAATACCAATTAAATCAAGAGTTGGACAAGACCACCCAATTATTAGACTTAATGCAGCCATTCGTTGAAGAGGGGAGGTTGTTAGAAAGGAGCTATGAATATCTAAGCGATTGTTTAGATGACTTCGTTGTTATAACCGCTGAAAACCGCATAGTTGCCTGTGCCGGACTTAGACTGTATGAAAAAGAACAATTCGGTGAAATTTATGCCTTAGTTGTAAACAAAGCATACCACAACACCGACATTTCAAAAAAATTGATGGAAAAATTGATAAACAAGGCAATACAATTAAACCTTGAATGTGTTTTTGCGCTATCTAAGTATGGAGGCAGATTTTTTCTTCGACACGGATTTGTAGAGGGCGTTATAAGCGCTTTACCATTAACTCGCCAGAAAAGCTACGACCATCAACGCAAATCGACTATCTATTTAAAAAAGCTTCCTCGTTAGTTTTCGGAGACCATAAAAAAAATGAGGGTTAAACACCAAAGTATTACGCTGATGAATACTTAAAAATAATTGGCGAGTTTAAAATACAATCAACACCTCTTGAAAGCTTGATAAAACTGTTGATATAGTAATTAGGCGACATTTTTTCTTAAAAGACTACTTTGTAGCGCCCAGTTGATGAATTTTTTTGTATCAATTTTTTCAGCGCCGAACTTTTCTCTTAACAGGTGATTTTCCTTTCTTTGAAAGAATATTAAACTTAAATGTTTTCCGTGCAAATTACCTTCATCTCTTAGGGTGGTTTCGTACAACTTAGGTTCAAGAAGATCAGCCAACGTAGGACTGACACCAAGAAGAATCAAAAGGCATTCGTTATAGCTAAGCGATTCCGTCTTAGTTAAATAATCATGCCATTCTTGCCTTGTTTTTAATTGTCTTTCCGACACTTTGGAATTTACTTCACTATAATCGAGTATATAGTCCGATAGAAGAATTTCAAGTGTTGCAATATCACAAGTTATATCTACTTTGCCGAACTTGTGCACTTTTTCCTTGCTGCCGAAAAGTAGCGCATCCCTGAGTCGACCGATTTCAATTCTAATTGTCTCAGCAATTTTTTCATTAAACAATCTGTATTCAAGTTTAGCCAATTATCTGCTCTAAATATATTTCAATCATTGAATCTTTCTTGACTGTTCCAGCGCCCAATTTCTAATATTGTCGGTTATCTCCGCAGTTGAGCCATTTGATGACGACATCGGTTTGCCTATGGTAACAGTTATTACGCCAGGCTTTTTAATAAAGCTACCCTTAGGCCAAAGTTTACCGGCATCGTGGTAGATAGGCAGAATGTCATAACCTGAACCTTTAGCAATCGCAACTGCACCATTTTGATAGTCACCTAGCTTAGTGACAGGTTGGCGCGTGCCTTCAGGAAAAATAACCACAGAAATGCCTTTATTTAATCTATCTTTGCCCTGAGTTATAACTTTCTTAATTGCTTTAAGTTTGTCTCCTCTATCGATAATTATGGGCTTTAATAGAGAGATAGCCCAGCCAAATATTGGTATCCACAAAAGCTCTTTTTTTAAAACCCATGTATGCGGTGGAAGAATTGTTTGAAATCCAAGCGTTTCCCAGGTAGATTGATGGTTTGAGACAATGATAAATGGCGGTTTATCAATATTTTCTGTACCAATAACTTTGAATGATATATTCAAGGTAACTTTTAGCCACCAAATACAAAATACGGCCCATTTTGAAAGAATTCTATAACGCACCTCGTAGTTTGAAAAGATCAGAAATATGCCGCAAAAGCTTATCAATATGACACCAATTATTGAGCCAATAAAGTACAGCAATGATCTTAAAAACAACATAGTTTTGCAGAGGTTAACGTTATAATTTAGCTATTTCTATAACTAAAATTTTACTAACAACTGTGACAGCAAGTTCACTTTTTTCTGCAGATTTAATATTGTTACTAAATAAGCGCTAATTTATCGTGAACAGTATTCTATTAAGTCTAATTTCTTTGTTCATTGGTATAGTGATAGCCTATATATACTTCCATAAAAGGGTTAGCGAACTAAATATAGCTAAGGCGCAGCTGAAAACTACCTTGGACGAAAAAGAAAAGAATTACTCAGAAAAACTAGAATTTGTCGACAAATTAAAATCCCAGGTCAATACTGACTTTAAGAACCTCGCCTCAGACATTCTTGAAAAGGATCGCGACAAACTAAAAACTGACAACTCTGAGCTTTTAACTCCTCTTCAATCTCAATTAAATAGTTTTAGAGAAAGAATCGAGACAATTACCAAAGAGCAGGTCAAGGAAAGGGTTTCGCTAGGCGAACAAATAAAAAACCTACATCAGGCGAATTTAGAGACCCAGCAAACTGCACAAGAGCTCACTAACGCGCTGACTTATGACAACAAATACCAGGGCAATTGGGGAGAGGAGATATTAAGCTCAATGTTGACAAGCTTCGGGTTTAGAGAGGGCCATGAGTTTGATACGCAGAAACAAATGAAAAGCGAAACTGGCGAAATTTACCAGCCTGATGTAATACTACATTTGCCTGATGAAAAAGATATAGTTATTGACTCAAAAGTCTCTCTTAAAGATTACAAAGATTATATTGCAGATACATCAAACGAAGAGGCACTAAATAGACATTTAAAATCAATCGAAAACCAAGTTAAAAACATAAGCATCAAGGAATATGAAAACCTAGAAGGGGTCAAAACGCTTGACTTTATATTCGTTTTTATCCCAATTGAAGGCGCGCTTTTGAGTGCATACAACAAAAAGCAGAGCTTGCATAGTGACGCTCTTAAAAAGAACATTTTATTGGTTTCGCCATCATCGCTCAGCATGAGCTTAAAGTTGGTCAATTTTATGTGGCAAACTGCTAATCAAAACAAAAACGCTGAAGAGATAGCAAGACAGGCCGGTGCGATGTATGACAAACTTGCGCTATTCGTTGAAGAGCTGGATAGGGTAGAAGGGCATCTAGATAAAGCCAAAGATGGCTACTCTGAAGCTCGAAAGAAGCTCTCAACAGGGAAGGGCAATTTAATCAGTAGGGCTGAAAAAATTAAGACCCTTGGAGTAGCACCGAAAAAGGAATTGAGTGAATGATAATCCCTGCAAGTTACGAAATCAACGAAGATGATTTAGCGGGAAAGGTTGTCCTGGTTACAGGTGCCAATCGCGGTCTTGGTTTGGCAACTACAATAGATCTCACTAGAGCTGGAGCCACTGTTATCATGCTAGGAAGGGACCTTGGGTCATTGGAATATGCCTATGACAAAGTTCAGGATTTAGGCTTGAAAGAGCCTATCCTCTATCCACTTGATCTAGAAGGGGCAACTCCCGAGCATTACCAGGAATTACAGGATAGCATTTTCACTAGCTTTGGAAGGCTAGATGGTCTGATTCATAACGCTGCAATACTTGGCACAATGATGCCGATTGATCAATATGATATTCGATTATGGTATTCCACTTTGCAAATCAATTTAAGCGCTCCATTTATGTTGACACAATTTCTTATACCCGCATTAATGAAGTCGGATGATGCAAGAATTCTTTTCCTGTCATCAAGTGTGGGAAGAAAGGCTAGAGCCTATTGGGGCGCCTATAGTGTGAGTAAATTTGGGATTGAAGGGTTTGCAAAAACACTTTCTGAAGAATTGGAAAAAACAAATATTAGAGTAAATACAATTAATCCAGGAAAAATGAGTACTGAAATGAGAAGAATTGCTTATCCAGCTGAAGATTCTTCAAAAATTCCTTCGCCAGAATCCAAAAGTCCAGCGATTGTGTATCTGATGTTGCCCAAGAATTCAAACATCCATGGTCAGCAATTAACTGTCGCTGATTAAGTAATTTTATTTTTGTAATTCCTCGGTCAGATGTGGATGGATAGTTTTAAGTATTTCTTTAAAAACATCTGTATTTCCTGCAACTACATTCCCTGTTTCAAAATACATATCCCTGCCAGAGAAATCGCCTATAAACCCGCCAGCCTCTTTAATTAAAAGAACGCCTGCAGCTATATCCCATGAATTCAGTCCAATTTCCCAAAATCCATCCAATCTTCCTGCAGCGACATAGGCTAAATCAAGCGCCGCAGAGCCAGCTCGACGAATTCCAGAAACTTTTGGGTGTATAGCCTTAAAAGTTGCCAGATAGCAATCTAGGTGCTGAGGATGCTTGAAAGGGAACCCAGTTCCAATTAATGTGTTTTCTAGTCCTTTAGAGTTAGTTACACGCATTCTTTCATCATTAAGAAAGGCTCCTTCACCCTTTGATGCGGTAAATAACTCCTCTTTAAAGGGATCATAGACGACAGCATGGAACGGCACCTTATTCTCATAAAGTGCAATAGAAATTGCATATTGCGGAAATCCATGCAAATAATTTGTCGTTCCATCGAGAGGGTCAACTATCCATTGATATTTTTCATCACCCAGAATTTGGCCGCCTTCTTCGCCCAAAATTGAATGTTCTGGAAAGGACTTTTTGATCTCGTTTATAATGGCATATTCTGCAGCTTTATCTACCTCAGAAACAAAGTCATTGGCCGCCTTATTCTCTATGGTTAATAAATCAATCTGATTGTGGTATCGCAGAATAACATCGCCGGCTGCACGAGCGGCGCGAACTGCTATATTAACGGTAGGATGCATAGTTAATGAATCAACAAATCAAAGACGTGAATTATACCTTGACGGTTTTCGATAAAGTGAGGATTGTCATGGTCAATACTACCGAACCAGGTAACCTAGGAGCTGCAGCTAGGGCGATGAAAAATATGTCTCTTTCAAGGCTATATTTGATTAACCCCAATAACTACCCTTCGGCTGGTGCAACAGCAAGGGCAAGCGGAGCCGATGATGTTTTATCAAATGCCATAGTCTGCAATTCTTTGGATGAAGCGCTCGAGGGGACGCATTTAGTGATAGGTGCAAGTGCTCGACAAAGGAACATTAAATGGCGACAAATGGACGTTATTGAGGCATGTTGTGAAATACAAGAAACCATAGCTTCTTCAGACCAAGAAGTGGCGGTAATCTTCGGTACCGAGAATTCAGGCTTAACCAACGAAGAATTAGACTTATGTCACATTCTAATGACAATCCCCGGAAATCCAGATTATTTTTCATTGAATGTGGCTGCCGCGATACAAGTGTTTGCCTATCAAAACTTTGTAAGCAATATCCAGACAAATTTTAATGATGAAACAAACAAGTTGGCAAGCTTTGAGGAGCTTGATGGTTTTTATAAACACTTAGAGCAGGCACTTGACCACCTTGAATACTTCGAAGAGGCTAGACCAAAAGAATTGCTTATGCGTCGACTTAGGAGATTTTTTGGGCGTAGTTACCCAGAACAAGAGGAGATTGCAATTCTCAGAGGAATATTAAGAAATATAAAACCCTACGGTAAAAAATAACAGTCAGATATTAAAAAGCCCGATTAAATCGGGCTATTCATTAACCAAGCATTAATTTGTTCATTCGTTTAACAAATTCAGCAGGCTCTTTGATTTGACCTCCTTCGCTGAGCACCGCCTGATCAAATAAAACCTTCACTAGATCTTTATCGACCTTGGTTTTGAGTTTTTTAACCAAAGGATGTTTTGGATTAATTTCAAGAATTGGCTTAGTTTCAGGGACATCTTGTCCCAGTGATTTCATGATGCGTTCCATGTTGCTACCCATCTCGTTTTCATCAGCAATAAGACAGGAAGGGGATTCACTTAGACGACTCGAAACCTTGACCTCTTTGACTTGATTTTCAAGGATCTTTTGTACCTTGTTGATGACCTTTTCAAAATCTTTGGCTGTTTTTTCTTTTTTCTTCTTATCTTCTTTTGAATCCAAATCCTCCAGGTCACCTTTGGCAATCGATTTAAGCGGAAACTCTTCATAGTCACCAAAATTTGCAACAAGCCATTCATCAACCCGGTCAGATAAAAGCAATACTTCGATATCCTTTTGTTTAAAAATTTCCAAATGAGGTGAACCTTTAGCAGCAGTATAGTTGTCGGCTGTTACGTAATAAATAGTTTTTTGATCATTACTCATACGTTCAACATAATCTTTAAGTGAAACCGTTTGTTCTTCACTGTCATTGTTAGTTGTAGCGAAACGTAATAGGTTTGAAATTTTGTCTTTATTAGCAAAATCTTCAACAACTCCTTCTTTCATAACCATGCCAAATTCTTTCCAGAATATTGCGTAATCCTCAGGCTTATTTTTTGACATCTTGTCTAACTCGGATAGGATGCGCTTAACGGACGCTTTGCGAATCGTATCAACCACTTTACTTCCTTGTAAAATTTCTCTAGAAACATTAAGCGATAAATCATCTGTATCGATGACACCTTTGATAAAGCGCAGATATTGTGGCAGAAGTTCTTCGTTCCCTTCCATGATAAACACTCTTTTAGCGTAAAGTTTTACACCGCCTTTCCTTTTAGGCTCCCACATATCGAAAGGCGCCTTTTTCGGAATAAAAAGTAGCGATATATAGTCTAGTTTTCCTTCTAACTTGTTATGAATTTGGGTTAATGGCCCTTCAAAATCATATGTCAATGATTTATAAAATTCATCATAATCATCTTGCGATAGCTCCTTTTTATCTTGAGTCCAAAATGCGGTCGCCTTGTTGATTGTTTCATATTCGATAACGCCATCTTCATCTGAAGCTTTATTCATAAGAATAGGAATCGTGATATGGTCTGAATATTTTGAAACAATTCCTTTAATTCGATAATCATCCAAGAACTCGCTCTCACTTTTCTTGATATCAAGAGTAATGGAGGTTCCGTAGTTTTCAACATCAATTTTTTCGATAGAGTATTCGCCTTTTCCTTTGGATATCCATTTGGTTCCATTAGACTTTTTATCGCCAGCCTTTCTACTAATCAAGGTGACAGTATTTGAAACAATAAAGGCAGAATAGAATCCAACACCGAACTGTCCAATTAGGTTCGAATCTTGGGCTTTGTCTTTATCTAGACTCTCCAAGTATTTGCGAGTTCCGGAGTTTGCAATTGTTCCAATATTCTCCATAACCTCTTGTTCATTCATGCCGATACCATTGTCAGTAATGGTTACAGTTCCGGCGTCTTTGTCAACGCCAATATGGATACTTAACTCTTCCTTTCCCTCAACTAGGGAGTCATCAGAAAGAGATTCAAATTTGAGCCTATCTATAGCGTCGGATGCATTCGAGACAAGTTCCCTTAAAAAGATCTCTTTATTTGAATATAAAGAGTGCACCATTAGGTGAAGTAATTGGGATACTTCAGTTTGAAAAGCGTGTGTTTGTTTATTACTCATCTTATTTCCTTTATCTTTTTACGTAAAATGCTGAGATATGGTCAAAAAGAAAAAAAACAAGTACCAAGACAGCAATTTCTTCAACCAAATTGAACAATATATTGCCTATCTTCGAGTTGAAAGGCATTATGCGTCGAACACCATATCAGCCTATCGGCGAGATTTATCAAATTTGCTTGATTTTTGTCTAAAGAACAAGATATCTGACACCAGCGCAATTGATTCAGATATTCTTAATTTATTCGTAATGGAATTGCGCCATAAAGCTATATCTAGTAAATCAATTAGAAGGTATCTTTCTTCTATAAGAGGTTTTTTAGAGTATCTGGTTAAAGAAGAGATATTGACCGAGAACAATGCAAAAAATATACAATCGCCTAAAATCTCTCATTCACTGCCCAAAACAATTGATTTTGACGATCTTAAAAGGTTGTTATCGGTTCAAAGCAGTAGCTACCTGGAATTGAGGTCAATTGCAATGATAGAGATTATGTATTCATGCGGGCTTCGTGTCTCAGAATTAGTGAATCTTGATATCAATGATATGGATTTATCTGAGGGCTTCGTAAGAGTCAAAGGTAAAGGCGGTAAAATGCGTTTTTCGCCAATCGGTAGCGGCGCTATAAAGGCAACTAAATCCTATTTAGCTAAACGTCCAAATACTGAAACAGAAGCCCTCTTTGTTAACAATAACAATGATAGAATTAGCCCTCGTTCGGTGCAAAATACAGTCAAGAAAAGGGCTCTAGAAGCGGGAATTTCCGTCAATGTGCATCCTCATATGTTGAGACACGCTGCCGCAACTCATTTTTTGCAGTCAAGTCATGATTTGAGATCCGTTCAAGAGTTTTTGGGGCACAAAAGTATCAAAAGCACCCAAGTATATACACACTTAGATTTTTTGGAATTAGCGAAAGTCTATGATGAATTCCATCCCAGAGCCAAAAAATGAACCCATCGAAAAGACAAATAATGGCTTTGGATTATCTAAGGGATGGAGTCATTGCACATCCTACTGATACGGTTTACGGTCTTGCTTGTTTGGCGAACAATCCAGGCGCGATTAAAACATTGATTGACCTAAAGCAAAGAGACCTTGACAAGGGATTTATATTGCTTGCATCGAATGTGGAGTATATATTGCCCTACATTGATGCAAATCTTGATATTAAGTTAATCAACAAACTCGCTAAGCAAAGCGTCATTCCTACTACCTATTTGGTGCCGAAATCTGAAACTACATCAAGTTTTATTAGCGGAACCAGTGAGTTTGTTGCAGTTCGCATTACCTCTGACCCATTGGTACGTTTTTTTTGTGAAAATACCGGTTCAGCCCTAATTTCAACAAGCGCTAATCCTCAAGGCCAAAAAGTTGCCTCTAGTATGCTTGAATTGAAGGCTTATTTTAATCAGGCCCTTTCATTTGCATTGCCTCCAAATAAGTATAATTCAGAACCTTCGATAATAATTAATTTAATAACCGGAGAACAAATTCGATGATCGAACAGGTGCAGAACTATCTGTTGAATTTACAAGAAACAATTTGCAGTGAAGTTGAATTGCTAGACGGCTTCGCATCTTTTCATAAAGACAGCTGGACGAAGCAAAATGACAGAGGAAGCGGTATCACGAGAGTCATATCAAATGGCAAGGTATTCGAAAAGGGAGGAGTAAATTTCTCAGTAGTTAGAGGTGATAGTTTGCCAGTACCAGCCACCGCATTGAGGCCTGAATTAGAGGCCAGCAAATACACGGCAATGGGGGTATCACTTGTATTGCATCCCTTGAACCCTTATGTGCCAACCTCTCACGCAAATGTGCGCTTCTTCATCGCGGAAAAATCTGGACAAAAGCCAGTCTGGTGGTTTGGAGGCGGATTTGATTTAACTCCCTTCTACGGTTTTGAGGAAGATGCTGTTCATTGGCACAAAACCGCCAAAAAGGCTTGCCAACCCTTCGGTGAAGATGTTTACCGGAAATATAAAAAATGGTGCGACGAATACTTTTACCTGCAACATAGAAATGAACCGCGTGGTGTTGGAGGTATTTTTTTTGATGATCTCAATGATGATGACTTTGATCGATGTTTTGCTTTTATGAAGAGTGTCGGTGACCACTATACAGAGGCCTATTTACCTATTGTAGATAGACGTAAAGATACTCAGTATGGTGAAAGAGAAAGAAATTTTCAGTTACACCGAAGGGGTCGCTATGTTGAATTTAATCTAATCTATGACCGCGGCACAGTTTTTGGTTTACAGAGTGGCGGCAGAACTGAATCTATACTGATGTCTCTTCCACCAGAAGTAAAATGGAGTTATGACTTTAATATAGAGAAGGGCAGTGATGAAGAAAAACTCTACACTGACTATTTACAAGCCAGGGAGTGGATTTAATGAATCATATATTAGATGTGACTAAACTATTGTGCCCAATGCCAGTAATAAAGCTTAGTCAAATGATTACAGGCATCTCAGAAACTGAAATAGTTGAAGTTCATGCCACCGATCCTGGTGTTAAGCATGACATTCCGGCGTGGTGTCGAGTTCACGGTCATGAACTTCTAAGCGTTGAAGAGGATAACGAAAAGATTGTATTAACAATAAAAAAAGTATAGGGTATAATACCCATCTGAAAAAATGCTCTTGAATGAGCTCTTGAGTTTCAACTCATAATGTTTGCAACGGCGCAGACCCCTGACAATGCCTGTCAATGTTATTATCTAATTATTTAATTAATGGGAGTACCTATGTCTGCAAAAAATGTAATGAAAATGATTGAGGATCAGGAAGTTAAATTCATCGATTTTCGTTTTACCGACACCAAAGGAAAAGAACAACACGTAAGCGTTCCTGCGCATACTATCGACACCAAAAAACTTGAAGGGGGTCAAATGTTTGACGGTTCCTCAATAGCTGGCTGGAAAGATATTAACGAATCTGACATGATTTTGATGCCAGATACAGACACTGCTATTTTGGATCCATTTACCGAAGAAACTACCCTAAATATACGCTGTAATATTGTTGAGCCTACAGATATGAAGGGATATGTGAAAGATCCGCGTTCACTGGCAATGCGTGCCGAAACATATCTTGTAGATAGCGGTATTGCTGACACTGCTTACTTTGGCAATGAGCCAGAGTTCTTTGTCTTTGATAGCGTTAAATGGGATACAGGATTCGGTCTAGGTAAAGCTTTTTACGAAATAAATTCTGAAGAGGCCGCCTGGAATTCTGGTGTAGATATGGAGGGTGGTAACAAAGGTCACCGCCCTGGAATTAAGGGAGGCTATTTTCCGGTACCTCCGGTTGACTCGCTGCACGATCTACGCTCACAAATGTGTCTAGCCATTGAAGAGATGGGAGTAACAACTGAGGTCCACCACCATGAAGTTGGTACCGCTGGACAATGTGAAATCGGTGCGCTATTTAATACAATGGTAAAAAAGGCTGATGAAACACAGATTCTAAAATATTGTATCCATAATGTTGCAAACCTTTATGGCAAAACTGCAACCTTTATGCCTAAACCGATAGCGGTTGACAATGGTAATGGTATGCACGTTCATATGTCACTTGCTAAAGATGGTGTCAATATATTCGATGGCGATTGTTATGGTGACTTAAGTGAAACAGCGCTATTTTATATTGGCGGAATTATCAAGCATGCTAGAGCATTGAATGCATTTGCAAACCCATCAACAAACTCTTACAAACGCTTGGTGCCAGGCTTTGAGGCTCCTGAAATGCTATGTTATTCGGCTAAAAACCGTTCTGCTGCAATTCGTATTCCGTTTGATTCAAATCCGAAAGGAAGACGTATTGAGGTTCGCTTCCCTGACTCAACGGCTAACCCATATCTTGCATTTGCAGCAATGCTAATGGCAGGGCTTGATGGCATTAAAAACAAGATCCATCCGGGTGAGCCTGTTGACCAAGATCTATATGACTCTGACACTTCAGGAATACCAAAGGTTAGTGGCATGCTTCATATAGCACTTGAGGAGCTAGATAATGATCGCGAATTCCTTAAGCAAGGTGGTGTATTCACTGATGAAGTGATTGATTCATTTATTGAACTGAAAATGCAAGAGGTAACCGCTATGAGAGCTTCACCTCAGCCACTTGAGTTCGATCTTTACTATAGCTGCTAAATCTCTATTGCTATAGAAATATAAGCCGCGCAATGCGCGGCTTTTTATTGTCAAAATTACGCTATCTGTATACGGTAAAATTCATTCAAATCATCACATAAAAGATAACAATGGTTGAAATCAGAAACGACTGGAGCATAGAAGAGATTGGCGCTTTATTTAATATGCCTTTTAATGACCTTCTTTTTATGGCGCACAGTATTCATCGTGAGATTTTTGACCCTAATCAGGTTCAGGTAAGTTCGCTATTAAATATTAAAACTGGAGCCTGTCCAGAAGACTGTTCCTACTGCTCTCAAAGTTCCAAATATGACACAGGCCTTGAGAGAGAAAAGTTAATGGAAGTTGAGCAAGTGCTGCTTCAAGCTAAACAAGCCAAAGGTAAGGGAGCATCAAGATTTTGTATGGGTGCAGCTTGGCGCAGTCCAACAGACAAGAGTTTAGATAAAGTCATACCAATGATTAAAGGTGTCAAAGAATTAGGGATGGAAGCCTGTGTTACCCTGGGTATGCTTACGCAAGAGCAAGCCATTACATTAAAGGAGGCCGGCCTAGATTACTATAACCACAATATAGATACTTCAAAAGAAAACTACTCTAACGTTGTTACTACAAGAATCTTTCAAGACAGACTAGATACCCTTGAGGCAGTTCAAAATGCTGATATTAATGTTTGCAGTGGCGGTATTTTGGGAATGGGTGAAACGCAAGCAGATCGAGCCTCAATGCTTCAATCATTAGCGAACTTAGAAACTCATCCCGATAGCGTACCAATTAATCTTTTGGTTCCAATTCCTGGAACGCCATTTGAAAATGTAAAGCCGCCCAGTGAGAGTGAGTTTGTGAGAACCATCGCTGTTGCAAGAATCTTGATGCCAAAATCTGTAGTTAGGTTGTCTGCTGGAAGGCTCGAGATGGGAGAGGGCATGCAAGCGCTCTGCTTTTTTGCAGGTGCGAACTCAATTTTTTATGGAGACCAACTTTTGACAACCGACAATCCTACAGTTGATAATGATCAGTTGCTGTTTGATCGGCTAGGCATCAATAGGTAGTCAGCAATTACTTTTTCTGCTTTTTCTGTTTGAAGCTTTTCCAAAATTATTGTCATCGATTCAAGCGTATCTGTAGTAATTTTTTGCAATATACTCTCGATTTCATTCACATCTAAAACTGACTCATCTAGCAACAACCCAGCGCCAACATCGCTCAGTTTTTTAGCGTTTTGGGTTTGATGGTCATCAACAGCATATGGAAAAGGTATCAAAATAGCCACACTTTTTGTGGCGATTAATTCAGAAATGGTCATTGCGCCAGCACGACAAATCACTAAGTCAGCCCATTCATAAGCCTCCGCCATATTTTCTATAAATGGCTCGATATGGACATTTAGATGTATACTGTCTTGATAGGCAAGTTTCATCGCCTCTATATGCCTGTCTCCAGTTTGATGCCATATGTTAAGAGGCGTCTTGATCAAAGGTATTAATTCATTTATTTTTTTGGCGCCCAATGAGCCGCCCAGCACAAGCAAGTTATTTACTGATGTTGGAGAATTCTTTGTTTTTGGCTTAATAAGGATTGGGTTGCCAACGGTAACGGCCTTTACTGACGAATCAAAACTGTTGTCAAAGGCCTGAAAAGATATATTTGCAATTCTTGAAAGTAAACGGTTAGTTGTGCCTAGGATGGCGTTTTGTTCATGGATGACTAACCGGGTAAAAAATATTTTTGCTACAATCCCACCAACTCCTGAAGCGTAGCCGCCCATTCCGATAACTATATTTGGTCTGTTTTTTAGAAATATTGCAATAGTTTGGACTAGACCGAGCCCTAACAAACATACCCCTTTCATAAATGCAAGGGGGTTTTTTCCTCTTAAGCCGCTTGAATGAATACAATGAAGGCGGTAGCCATGTTTCGGTACGAGCGTTTCTTCCATGCCGCCTTTGCTGCCAAGCCACTCTACATCAGCTCCACGTTCTGATAATTCTTTCGCTATTGCAAGTGCGGGAAATATGTGTCCACCGGTGCCACCAGCCATGATGAGGGCTTTTTTAGACATACTCTCTTTGCTTGACGTAGCTGGTTCTGCTTTCCATGTCAACCCTCATCAATATTGCTAATGAAATTATTGAAAAAATAATAGAGCTACCTCCATAACTTAGCAATGGTAATGTAAAACCTTTTGGTGGCAATAGACCAAGATTCATGCCAATATTCACAGTAATCTGCATCGCAAACCAGGTACAAATTCCAAAAGCGACAAAGGAGCTATATTTGCGGCCTTTCTTCAGCGCTATTTTGGCAATATTAAAACCTTTTCCAAGAATATAAGTATAAGATAGCAATACAAAAAGCATTCCCAGGATACCCAACTCTTCGCCGATAACAGCAAAAATCATGTCAGTTTGAGGTTCTGGCAATAAGCTGTATTTTTGAATGCCGCCTCCCAGGCCAGTGCCAAACCAACCACCTCTAGCGATACCGATCAAAGCCTGCCATGTTTGGTGTACTTGTGAGGGGTCACTTAGGTAAGATGTGAGGCGATATAAACGGGTAGGGTCTGTGAGGATAAATATAAACACCACGCCAATAAAAGCTGAAACTACTATGCCGAGCTGGGTCTTGTAGGATCCGGCAACAAACAACATTGCTATTGCGGTCAAAGAAATAATGAGTGTTGCGCCAATATCCATCTCAAGCAATAATAAAATATCAGCTGCACTGACAATTAATATAGTTTTTAAGAATCCCATCCATGGACGTCGGACATCTTTTTCTTGACGGATGAGAAAACCCGCCATATAGAGAATCATGGCAAGTTTCATTAGCTCAGATGGCTGAAAATTAAAAAAACCGAAACTAATCCATCTATACGAACCGTTAACATTGACGCCAATCGGCGATGGCAGAAAAACCATTGCCAATAAAATTAAAGTGAGGACAAATAGAGGTACGGATACTTTTTTAAATAAAGATAAGGGCACTTTAAGTACTAATAGTCCGAAAGTTAATCCAGCACAAATAAATATGGTTTGTTTGATGAACCAGTTGTAGCTATCAAAATGGGCCAGAGAAGCTGAAAAAGACATAATCCACCCGAACACAATCATCGCCAAAATGGCAAACAACAATGATTTGTCTGGCGTTTGTCTAGTTTTAATGGATTCCTTTGCTAGCATTTAAGCAGTTATTTTATACTCATTAATTTAGATTACGGCTAGTTATATGGAACGACATATATTGAGCATTGTGCGAATCAATATGGGATAATGCTTCATTTTTTAAAACTAGCTCGAATCATGATTTCTACTGCAAATATTACCATGCAATTTGGTGAAAAACCGCTATTTGAAAATATTTCTGTCAAATTTCAAAATGGTAACCGTTACGGCCTAATCGGCGCTAATGGCTGCGGAAAATCCACCCTCATGAAGATATTGTCAGGGCAACTTACACCTACACATGGCTCAGTAGTGGTTGGAGAGGGACAAAGACTTGGCATCCTATCTCAAGATCAATTTGCCTTTGAGAATTTCCGGGTGGTTGATACTGTCATCATGGGCCATAAAGAATTATGGGAAATTAAGCATGAAAGGGAGCGTATATATTCGCTATCCGAGATGAGCGAAGAGGACGGAATCAAAGTAGCGGAATTGGAGATGCAATTCGCTGAAATGGATGGCTATTCCGCCGAATCTGCTGCAGGTGAGTTGTTGCTGGGTCTCGATATACCTCTTGATCAACACTACGGATTGATGAGTGAAATTGCGCCTGGCTGGAAATTAAGGGTGCTACTAGCTCAGGCTCTTTTTTCAGACCCAGAAGTTCTTCTTCTTGATGAGCCAACAAATAACCTGGATATTAACTCAATACGTTGGCTTGAAGGGGTTTTGAGTTCAAGAAAATCAACCATGGTTATTATTTCACATGACCGACACTTTTTGAATGGTGTCTGTACACATATGGCAGACCTTGATTATGGCGCACTAAACATTTTTCCTGGTGGCTATGATGACTTTATGATTGCAGCGACAGCCATTCAAGAAAGGATGCGAACAGATAATGCTAAAAAAGAAGAGAAAATTAAAGATTTAAAGCATTTTGTATCTCGTTTCTCCGCCAATGCATCCAAATCCAAGCAGGCAACCTCTCGACTCAAACAAATCGACAAGATTGTATTGGACGACATCAAACCTTCATCGCGCGTTAGTCCATATATTATTTTCAATCAAGGCAAAGAACTCTTTAGAAATATTCTTGAAGTTCAAAATATGAGCAAGAGTTATGACGATTTGTCGGTCCTTGATAACATAAATTTAACGATTGAAACCGGCGAAAGGGTGGCAATAATTGGTCAAAATGGAATAGGCAAAACAACCCTGTTAAGGGCGCTTTATGGTGACATTGAAACTGATGATGGAAAAATTAAATGGAGTGAGAATGCCAATATAGGTTATTACGCTCAAGATCATAATGCTGAATTTCAAAATGACATGAATGTTCTAGATTGGATGACACAGTTTAAAAGTGAAAAAGATGACATACAGGCTATGCGCTCTGTATTGGGAAAGATGCTTTTTGGCAAGGAAGATGTTAAGAAATCTGTTAAATCCCTTTCAGGGGGAGAGAAAGGCCGTATGATTTTTGGTAGATTGATGCTACAAAAACCAAACATTTTACTAATGGATGAGCCCACTAACCATCTAGATATGGAGTCAATTGAGGCGCTCAACCTAGCGCTAGACAATTATGAGGGCACTTTAATATTTGTCAGTCACGATAGAGAGTTTGTTTCCTCTCTTTCAACTAAAATTATTGAACTTAAAGAGGACGGGGCGCATTATTATTCTGGCAATTATGAAGATTATCTGTTAACTCAGATGTAATTTTTTTTTATCCTAGTAGCTGCCAAGATAATTGTAAATAGCTCTATCAAAGAGTTTTAGCGTAAAATTTAGAAATAAATATATAAAATATCGATACCAATGTTTACAGGAATAATTCAAGCCAAAGGAAGGGTTAAAGATATCACTCATCCCGATAAAGGAGCTGTGTTTGTCTTCAATGCAGATTCGCTTGACATGTCGAGTATCTCAATTGGCGATAGCATTGCTGTTAACGGTGTTTGCCTTACGGTAGTGGATCTTTGTGATAATGATTTCTCTGCTGATGTATCCCAAGAGACATTGGACTGCACAATTTTTGATAAAATGCAAAAAGGCCAAAATGTGAATTTAGAGAAATCATTAAGACTCAACCAGGGCATTGATGGGCATCTCGTAAGTGGCCATGTAGATGGTATTGGCAAGGTTGACTCTATATACACCGAAGGTGAAAGTACACGTATAAATATTATAATTGGTCAGAACTTAGAGAAATATGTTGCAAAAAAAGGTTCCATATGCATTAATGGCGTTAGTCTGACTGTAAATAGTATTGAAAATAACATTATTGGAGTCAATATTGTGCCGCATACTTTTGCAGTGACAACGTTTGATGAACTTGAAGTTGGCGCAAGAGTTAATATTGAAATAGATATTATTGCAAGGCACTTAGAAAAACTTATAAATTAAACAAGCGAATCTGTTTTGGATAAATCATTTTTGCGTGAGAATGGATATTTATGAAATCAACAATCGAAGAAATTTTAGAGGAATACAAGCAAGGCAAAATGATTATCCTGATGGATGACGAAGACCGTGAAAATGAAGGTGATTTACTGATAGCAGCTGAGAAAGTTAGTAAAGAAGATATTAATTTTATGGCTACACATGGTAGAGGTTTGATTTGTTTGACATTGACGCAAGAGCGCTGTCAGCTATTGAATCTTCCGTTAATGGTGTCTCAGAATAGCGACCTTCATTCAACAAACTTTACTGTATCTATCGAAGCCGCATCAGGTGTAACAACAGGGATTTCAGCTGCCGATAGAACTAAAACTATCATCGATGCAGTTGCTAAAAATGCTAAACCAATTGACATTGTCCAGCCAGGGCACGTCTTTCCATTAATGGCCCAGCAGGGCGGAGTCCTCATACGTGCTGGCCATACTGAGGCTGGTTGCGACTTGGCCCGGCTTGCCGGCTTTGAGCCTGCCTCGGTAATTGTGGAGATATTAAATGACGATGGATCTATGGCAAGAAGTAATGACCTGCATAAATTTGGCAAGAAACATGGTATTAAGGTTGGCACAATTTCTGATTTGATTCATTACCGAGTTGAGAATGAAAAATCAATTGAGAGAATCAACCAGAGACCTTTTGAAACTAAGTATGGTAAATTTAATCTTTATTCCTATCTAGATAGAATTCATAATGATATCCATATCGCTCTAGTTAAAGGTGTAATCGATGAATCTAGTGAGCCCTATGTCAGAGTGCATATGGAAAATATATTTAAAGATGTATTGCAAGAAGTTAAACGTGGCTTTAGTATCAATAGTGCTCTGAACAAAATATCTGAAGTGGAAACTGGAGTGTTCTTGCTTTTACGTAAACAAGACAACCAAGCCATTCTTGAAAATATCGACAACCAAGACTATAGCAGTAAAGATGATAGTAGGACTTTCGGGATTGGAGCGCAAATACTAGCCGACCTTGGTGTTACAAATATGAAATCATTAGGAAATCCGAGAAAATGGCCTGGACTGGATGGTTTTGGTTTAAATATTACTGAATACATAAATACAACGGAGTTATAAAAAATTGAAAACTATCGAAGGTGATTTAACCATTAGGGATAAAAAAATTGCACTTGTTGCTGCTCGATTTAACTCATTTGTAGTTGAACATTTAATCAAAGGTGCTAAAGAAGCCTTATTAAAGCATGGCGCTGAAGAGACTGATATTGAACTCTTTTATGTGCCAGGAGCTTTTGAAATTCCTTTAGCCCTTAAAAAGATTGCTATTAGTGGTAAATATGACGGTATTGTAGCTTTAGGAGCTGTAATACGAGGTGGAACGCCTCATTTTGAATATGTAGCTGGAGAGTGTGTGAAAGGTATTACACAAGCTTCATTAGACTCAGAAGTGCCTATTGCTTTTGGCGTCTTGACGGTTGATACAGTAAATCAAGCAATTGATCGTGCTGGCGATAATTCAGGGAATAAAGGTGCTGAAGCAGCTGAGAGTGCTATTAGAATGATAAATTTGCTAGAACAATTGTGACACCAAAACAGCTTTCGCGTGCAAGAGTTGTTCAGGCATTATATCAATGGCTCGTATCGGGCGACGATTTAGGAAAAATTGAAGAGCAATTCTTAAGTAAAAAAGAGCCATATCCGCCATATAAAATCTCAAAAGCTTTTTTTTCTAATTTGTTTCTAAATATCCCCAAAAACATTACCTTGCTAGATGAAATAATTGAGCCTTCGCTCGATAGAGGTGTTGATGAATTGGGACCAACTGAGCATGCTGTTTTGTATGTAGGCACATATGAGCTCAAATTCCAGCCCGAAGTGCCCTATAAGGTCGTCATTAATGAAGCTGTGGAATTGACTAAACTTTATGGTGCCGATGGCGCATACAAGTTGGTTAATACAGTGCTAGATAAAATAGCCAAGGAAATTCGCAGCATTGAGATTAATGCGTAAATATGTCTTTTTACTCAGGCACTGAAATGACAAGCCACCATATGGTTGTCATTTAGAGTATTCAAAGCAGGCTTTTTATTAGCGCATATGTCTTGCGCCTTTTGACATCTGGTTCGAAAAACACAACCAGATGGTGGGTTGATGGGCGAAGGTAAGTCACCTTCGATTAAGATCAGTTCCTTGTTTTTCTCAATCTCTGGGTCAGGTATAGGGACGGCTGATATCAAGGCTTGAGTGTATGGGTGGCGAGGATGAGCATATATATCGCTGCTATTTGCCATTTCCACCATATTGCCAAGGTAAAGAACCATGATCTTGTTGCTGATATGCTTAACAATGCTTAAGTCGTGAGCGATAAAAATTAATGTTAACCCCATCTCACTTTGTAACTCCATAAGCAGATTAATTACTTGGGCTTGAATAGACACATCTAGAGCGGAGACTGGTTCATCACAAATGATTAATTTTGGTTTCAAAATCAATGCTCTCGCTATGCCAATTCTTTGACATTGCCCGCCAGAAAACTCATGGGGATATCTGTTCACAAGATTGTGCAACAAACCAACCTTATCCATCACATCCTGCACCCTTGATTTGATGTCTTCCTTAGATGTCTTAGGATAATGTGTCTTTAAAGGCTCGGCAATAATTTCACCTATATTCATTCTAGGATTGAGACTTGCAAGAGGGTCTTGAAAAATCATCTGGATTTCTTTACGATGCTTGCGCATAGCAATTTTATCGAGCGTCAATAGGTCATTACCAAGCCATAGAGCCTTCCCAGATTCAGCAGGAACCATTCTAATAATTGCACGAGCCAAGGTCGACTTTCCGCACCCTGATTCACCCACAATGCCGAGCGTTTCTCCTTGTTGCAGGTTAAATGAAACATCATCAACAGCTTTTAATTTTTTGCGTTTAGTCCAAGGCATATCGCCTTCTGTGGAAACATCGAAATTCACCTTTAAATTTTCTACTTGTAGAATGGCTTGATGATTCATAATAATGCCTCAGGGGCCAAGTGGCATGCTCTTTGGTGGTTTTTGGTTTCAGTTCTAAGCAACTCTGGAGCTTTAGTAGCACAAATGCTTTGAGAAAATTTGCAGCGCGGTGAAAACGGACATCCTACAGGAGCCAGCATCATATTTGGCGGGTTGCCTTTTATAGTTCTTAGCTTGTTAGCTTTATCATCAAGTCTTGGAACGGCACTCATTAATCCTTGAGTGTATGGATGAGTAGGATTTGCATAGACATGTTCAGTTGAACCAACCTCCATTACCTGGCCTCCATACATTACTAATGTATCATCGCTGTTGCCAGCGACAACACCAAGGTCATGGGTTATTAAAACAATTGAGGTTCCAAACTCCTTCTGAATGTCTGCTAATAAATGCATAATCTGAGCTTGTACAGTGACATCGAGAGCGGTTGTTGGCTCGTCAGCGATCAAGAGTTTGGGGTGGCATAGTAAAGACATCGCAATCATTACTCGTTGACGCATTCCCCCTGAAAATTCATGTGGGTACATTCTAATTCGACTTTTAGCTTCTGGTATTTTTACTGCATCCAGCATGTTAATTGATTGCTGTATAGCTTCAGTTTTTGACAGTCCTTTGTGATGAATTAAGACTTCAGCCATCTGTTCAGAAATTCTCATGTACGGGTTAAGGCTTGTCATCGGATCCTGAAAGATCATCGCTATTTTTTCTGCCCGAACAGAATTCAGTTCTGTAATTGAAAGGTTAAGGATTTCTTCGCCTTCGAATTTCACACTTCCGGTGGCACGACCATTTTGATCCAACAGCCCCATTATCGCAAAAACAGTCTGACTTTTACCGCTTCCAGACTCGCCAACAATTGCTAATATTTTTCCCTCTTCAAGAGAGAAATTAACATTATTAACTGCACGAACGATTCCGTCTGCTGTATTAAATTCGACGTTTAAGTTGTTTACCTCAAGAAAACTCATTAGTAGTTACCTTTCCTTTGGGTCGAGTGCATCTCGAAGACCATCACCAATAAAATAGATACAAAATAGGGTGACAATAAAGAATGCCAACGGGACAAGTAATTGCCATTCAGTGTCATAATTGATTGTGCCAGCGCCTTCAGAAATCAAAGCCCCCCAACTGGTTTTTGGTTCCTGAACACCAAGTCCGAGAAAAGAGATAAAACTTTCTGCAATAATAATTCCTGGGACTAGAAGGGTTGCATATACAGCGACAATACCTAAAAGGTTTGGAACAATGTGTCGCATAATAATTTTATAATCACTTACACCAGTTGCCTGAGCAGCTTCAATGAACTCCTTGTTCTTAATATTTAGGGTTTGACCACGAACTATACGGCTCATATCTAGCCAAGACAAAAGACCAATACCCACAAATAGCATTACAATTGATCGACCAAAAACAACCAACAATAGAATTAAAACGAACATGAATGGGATTGCCATTAGTATGTCAACTATACGCATCATGATTTGATCAGTCCTCCCACCTATATAACCTGAGGTTGCACCGTAAAGTGTGCCTACCACAACAGCAATAGTTGCTCCTACAACACCAACCATAAGAGAAATCTGAGTTCCCTGAATAACACGTGAATAGATATCACGACCCAGATCGTCAGTTCCAAAGTAGTGACCAGTCTCGATAGATGGCATACCTAGAGTTGCTGCTGAACCCATAGTATTCCAGTCAATTTGTTCATATGTCCAGACCGCAAAGTACGGCCCTACAAAAGAGAACAAGACAATTAATACCAAAATAACAAGACTTGTAATTGCAGC
>CAJWTP010000010.1 GCA_913047325.1 uncultured Gammaproteobacteria bacterium | reverse complement strand
TCAGAGAAGGCGGACGCACCGTTGGTGCAGGCGTGGTCTCGAAGATTACGGAATAAATAAGGTGAGTGAAGACCGTCGAATTATTGTATAATCGACGGTTTTTTCGTTTCATAAGTCAGAGAAGGCAAATAGGCAAATGAGCAATAAAAATATTAGAATTAAATTAAAGGCATTTGATCATCGTTTAATCGATAAATCAGCCGTAGAGATTGTAGAGACAGCTAAGCGCACAGGAGCTAGTGTGAGGGGGCCAATTCCTTTGCCTACCAAGAAAGAGCGTTTTACTGTGTTGACTTCTCCGCACGTTAACAAGGATGCTAGAGATCAATACGAATTGAGAACTTACGTTAGATTGATGGATGTTATTAGTCCGACAGATAAAACAGTAGATGCGCTAATGAAGTTAGACCTTGCAGCCGGCGTTGATGTCAAAATTCAACTTAACTAATAGATGGGATAAAGAAAATGGCAATTGCATTAGTAGGACAAAAATTAGGAATGACAAGGCTTTTGTCTGATGACGGTTCGGCATCTGCTGTGAGTGTTATTAAGATTGAACCTAACAGAGTAGTGCAAAAGAAGACTACCGATACTGATGGTTACAATGCTGTTCAGATTACTACTGGTGCCAAGAACAATAGGAAAGGTCAGGCTAAAGTTGGGCGAATTAGTAGTGCCCTAAAAGGTCATTATGCTAAAGCCTCTCAGGAAATTGGCCTAGGGCTTTGGGAAATAAGAGCTAACGAAACAGAATTAGCAGAAATGTCGGCATTTGATGTATCTATCTTCGGTGCTGGACATTTTGTCAATGTAACAGGTCAATCAAAAGGTAAAGGTTTTCAGGGTGGTGTAAAGCGTCATAATTTTAGTATGCAGGATGCAACACACGGAAACTCACTTTCACATCGCGCTCTTGGATCTACTGGACAGTGTCAAACACCTGGACGCGTATTTAAAGGCAAGAAGATGGCTGGACAGATGGGCAATGAGCAGGTTACTGAAGAATGCCTAGAGATTCTCAGAGTTGATAGTGAGCGTAACCTATTATTGATAAAAGGTGCCATTCCAGGCGCAAAAAATGGTTTTGTCAAGGTCATTCTATCAGACAAAAAAAACAGTGTTAATGCACAAATTAGTAAGCAGCTTGCTGAAGAAAACGCTGCAAAAGCTCAAGCAATAGAAGCTGCAGAAGCGGCAGCTGAAGAAGCTCCAGTAGTAGAAGAAGCCACTATAGATGCAGCAGCTGAAGAAGCTCCTGTAGAAACAAAAATAGAAGCTGTAGAAGCTATAGAAGCAGTAGAAACTGAGTCAGATGAAACTGAAAATGAGGCTGACGAAAAAGAAGAAACTGAGGACAAATAAAGGATTCATAGAAAAGGTTTTGAGATGAAAGTAAAGGTATTAAATTTAAAGACAAACAAGTCCACTTCGCAAGAGGTGTCTGACGTTGTTTTTAATCGTGACTACAATGAATCATTGGTTCATCAAATTACTACAGCTTATATGGCAACTGGTAGAAGTGGTTCTAAGGCGCAAAAGAATCGTTCAGAAGTTAGTGGTGGCGGTAAAAAACCATGGAAACAAAAAGGCACAGGTCGTGCTCGTGCGGGTACCACAAGAAGTCCTATTTGGAGGAGTGGTGGAGTTACTTTTGCTGCGCAGCCTCGTAACTTTACTCAAAAAGTAAATAAGAAAATGTACAAAGGTGCAATCAGTGTTATCTTTTCAGAATTGATACGTACTGACCGTTTAAAGGTCGTGTCAGAGTTCGATGTCAACGAACCAAAAACAAAAAATATCACTTCTTTGATGAAATCTCTAGAAGTCAAAGATGCTTTATTAATGACTGACGAGCTAGATGAGAATTTATATCTATCTTCACGTAATTTATATCATGTAGGTGTTTGTGACACTCAAAGTATTGATCCTGTGAGTCTTATTGGATATGAAAATGTTGTTATGACTAAAGCTGCACTAAAAAAAGTTGAGGCAATGCTATGAATCAAGAGAAGGTATTAAAAGTTTTACTTGGGCCAATTGTTTCTGAAAAAACTACATTGTCTACAGCGAATAATCAGTACGTTTTCAAAGTAAGAACTGACAGTAATAAGAGAGAAATTAGTGCTGCAGTTGAAACTTTATTTGGTGTTAAGGTTGAGGGCGTTACTACTTCAAATGTTAAAGGTAAGAAAAAAATCTTTAAAGGTAAAGTTGGTCGTCGTGTTAATTGGAAAAAAGCAGTCGTCAAAGTATCTGAAGGTCAGATGATTGACGTTAGCGCTTCTTAGAGAAAATATTATGGCAACAGTTATTAAAAGAAAACCAACATCACCAGGAAGACGTTTTGTAATTAATGTTGTAGATAAGGAGTTGCATAAAGGTAAGCCTTTTGCGCCATTAACAGAAAGCAAGAATAGGATAAGTGGTCGTAACAATCGTGGGAAGATTACGATTAGACACAGAGGTGGCGGTCATAAACAAAGATATAGAGTTATTGATTTTAAGCGTAATAAGGATGATATTTTTGCGACGGTTGAGCGTATTGAGTACGACCCAAACCGTAGTGCCAATATTGCATTAGTTTTATATGATGACGGTGAAAGGCGTTATATCATTGCACCAAGAAGGATAAAAGCGGGTGATAAGATAATTTCTGGTAACTCAGTTGCCATCCAAAGGGGTAACTGTTTACCGTTAAGTAATATCCCTCTTGGAAGTGTTGTGCACTGTGTTGAATTAAAACCTAAAAAAGGCGCTCAGATTGCTAGAAGTGCCGGGACTTCAGTTCAGCTAGTTGCCAAAGAGGGCGCTTATGTGACTTTAAGACTGCGATCTGGAGAGGTTAGAAAAGTTTTGGCTGATTGTCGTGCAACTTTAGGTGAAGTATCAAAGTCTGAACACAGTTTAAGAAAGTTAGGTAAAGCTGGAGCTTCTCGTTGGAGAGGCGTAAGACCAACTGTTCGTGGTGTTGTGATGAACCCTGTTGACCATCCACATGGTGGTGGTGAAGGAAAAACTAGTGGTGGTAGACACCCAGTATCACCTTGGGGCGTTCCAACTAAAGGGTATAAAACTCGAAGTAATAAGCGCACAGACAAGTTAATTGTACGTCGTAGAAAAAATAAAGGGTAATTATGGCTAGATCACTTAGAAAAGGACCATTTGTCGATGAACATTTAATACAAAAAGTATTAAAGGCTCAGGAAAGCAAAGACAGAAGACCAATTAAAACTTGGTCTCGTCGTTCAGTAATTGTGCCAGAAATGATCGGCTTAACGATTGCAGTTCATAACGGTCGTGCACATGTTCCAGTATCAATCAATGAGAATATGATAGGTCACAAATTGGGAGAGTTTGCGTCAACACGCACATTTAAGGTTCACTCTGGTGACCGAAAGCCGAACGCATAGGGTGAAACAATGAAAGAAGTTAAAGCAATACACAAATACGCAAAGATCTCACCATTCAAGGTTAGATTAATAGCTGATCAGATTCGAAATAAGCCTGTTGAGCAGGCACTAAATATTTTATCGTTCAGCAATAAGAAAGCTGCTGTTTTAGTTAAAAAGGTATTGAACTCCGCGATTTCTAATGCTGAACATAACGATGGTTTGGATATTGATGAATTGAAGGTAAGTAGTGTATTAATTGATGAAGGGTCTACCATGAAGAGAATTCGCCCTCGTGCAAAAGGCAGAGCGAATAGAATTTTTAAACGAACTAGCCACATTACTGTTGGCGTAAGCGAGTAAATAGTTATGGGTCAAAAAGTAAATCCAAAAGGTATCAGGTTAGGAATCGTTAGAGATTGGGACTCTAAGTGGTATGCCAATGGCAAAGACTATCGTAATTACCTTTTGTCTGATATTGAGGTAAGAGATTTTTTATTTAATGAACTAACATCAGCCTCTGTTAGTCGTATAAGTATTGAGCGTCTTTCAAATAGTGCAAAAATTACTATTTACACAGCTCGACCAGGAATTGTAATAGGCAAAAAAGGTTCAGATATAGAGCGTTTAAAGAAATTAGTTTCGGAAAAAATGGGTGTTGCAGTTCATATTGCAATTGAGGAAGTTAAACAACCAGAGCTTGACGCACGTTTGGTAGCTGAAAATATTGCGCAACAACTTGAAAAGCGTGTGATGTATCGTCGTGCAGTTAAAAGAGTTCTGGGTAATGCTACTCGTATAGGTGCGCTTGGAATTAAAGTCATGGTTAGCGGTCGACTAAACGGCGCTGAAATTGCGCGATCTGAGTGGTATAGAGAGGGACGAGTTCCACTCCATACCTTTAGAGCAGATGTAGACTACAGTTCTTTCCGTGCAAACACTCAGTACGGTGTTATTGGTATTAAGGTTTGGATTTTCAAGGGTGAAATTTTGGATCATAAAAAAGGCACTTTAGAGGAAGTTTCAAAGCGTGGTTCAGGCAAGCAATTAGGCAAAAAGTAAAGGAATTTAGAAATGTTACAACCTAAACGTACAAAATTTCGAAAAGTCATGAAGGGGCGCAATCGCGGTTTAGCCAATGGGCACAATGTTAGTTTTGGTGAAATTGGTCTACAGGCGACTGGCAGGTGCCGCATGACTGCCAGACAAATTGAGGCTGCACGTCGGGCGATGACTAGACATGTTAAACGTCAAGGCAAAATTTGGATTCGCGTTTTTCCTGATAAGCCGATAACCAAAAAGCCTTTAGAAGTTCGCATGGGCAAAGGTAAAGGCAGTGTGGAATATTGGGTCGCACAGATTAAGCCAGGACAGATGTTATTTGAAATGCAGGGTGTTGAAGAAACTGTCGCTAAGGAAGCTTTCGAGCTTGCAGCTGCAAAACTTCCTGTTAAGACAGCGATAATTAAACGGACAATAATGTAATGAATGTTAAAGAACTAAGAGATCAAGATGTTTCTCAACTAAATGAAACGTTAATGACACTTTTAAAAGAGCATTTCGAGCTACGCATGCAGCATCGTAACTCTCAACTGGCTGATTTGTCTAAGCTTGGTAATACGAGAAGGTCAATTGCCCAAATTAAAACAATTATAAAAGAGAAGCAATCATGAGCGATTCAAATTCAGTAGAGAGAGCGTTAACTGGCAAAGTGATCAGTAGTAGTCGTGATAAGACAATTGCCGTTTTGGTGGAACGCAGAGTGCGCCATCCGATTTATAAAAAATATATTAAACGTAGCACTAAAGTGCACGCCCATGACGAGAATAACGAGTGTGGATTGGGTGATGTTGTCAGGGTTACTGAGTCTAAGCCTTTTTCAAAAACTAAGTCTTGGGCTTTGGTAGAGATAGTTGAAAAATCAGTGGAAATTGACTAATTAATGGCATTGTAGAGAGAAGAACATGATTCAAATGCAAACAAAATTAAATATTGCAGATAACAGTGGCGCTGTTAGAGCGATGTGTATCAAAGTTTTAGGCGGGTCAAAAAGACGTTATGCCAATATAGGTGATGTGATTAAGGTCAGCATTAAAGAGGCTTCTCCTCGCGGTAAGGTGAGAAAAGGTGATGTTTATGATGCAGTGGTTGTTAGGACCGCCCAAGGTGTGCGTCGCAAAGATGGCTCAAGGATTCGTTTTGACAATAATGCAGTTGTTTTGTTGAATACAAAGTTAGAGCCAATCGGTACTCGTATTTTTGGTCCAGTCACTCGTGAATTAAGAAGTGCCCAGTTTATGAAAATTGTCTCGCTTGCACCAGAGGTTTTGTAATGATTAAGATTAAATTAAATGATGAAGTTATTGTAATTGCAGGCAAAGATAAAGGCTCTGTTGGTACAGTAACTAAAGTTTTTGGTTCTAAAGTAATTATTGAGGGTATTAATTTGGCGAAAAAGTGTGTTAGACCAAATCCAAATGAAGGTGTTCAGGGCGGCATTGAAGAGAAAGAGATGCCATTGGATGTTTCCAACGTGGCGATATATAACCATAAAACTGAAAAAGCCGACCGTGTGGGCATGAGAGTTAGTAAAGAGGGTGTAAAAGAAAGATTTTTCAAGTCAAACGGTGAAGCCGTACTTTGACATAAATAAGAATAGGTGAGAAGTGTCTAGATTGCAAGAACAGTATAAAAACGAGATTATACCAAAGCTAAAGAAAGAGCTTGGTATCGAAAATACTATGGCAGTGCCTAAGATTGAGAAGATTACAATCAATATGGGCCTTGGCAGTGCTTTAGGAGATAAAAAGGTTTTGGAAAGTGCACTGGAAGAGTTGGGGTTGATCTCATCTCAAAAGCCGCTAACCTGTTTTGCCCGTAAATCAGTAGCCAGCTTTAAACTTAGAGAAGGAAATGCTATCGGTTGCAAGGTTACATTGAGAAAAGAAAGAATGTATGAGTTCTTAGACCGATTGGTAAATATTGCTATTCCTCGAGTAAGAGATTTCCGTGGCCTTAACTCTAAATCGTTTGATGGACGTGGAAACTACAATATGGGGCTTACCGAACAGATTGTATTTCCAGAGATTGATTTTGAGAAAGTTACAAAAGTGCGTGGTATGGATATCGCAATCACTACCAATGCAAAGAATGATGATGATGCTAAGAAACTATTAGCGATGTTTAATTTTCCATTTAAAGGATAAAGTAATGGCTAAAAAGTCTATGATACACAGAGATATCAAGCGTGCAAAATTGGTTGAAAAGTACCGAGAAAAACGTCTTGAATTAAAGAAAATTATTAAGAGTGTTCATACTTCAGATGAGGACCGTTTCCAGGCAGTAATTAAGTTGCAGTCACTTCCTAGAGATGCCTCACCTGTTCGTCAACGTAACCGTTGCGGCCTTTCCGGTCGTCCTCATGGATTCTATCGTAAATTTGGACTAGCCAAAACTCATCTCAGAGAGCGCGCTATGAATGGCGAAGTTCCTGGATTAACTAAAGCAAGTTGGTAGGAGAATAATTATGAGTATGTCTGATCCAGTAGCTGACATGTTGACTCGCATTAGGAATGCCCATGCAGTTAATAAAGAACAAGTAATAATGCCCTCCTCAAAACTAAAGAGCGGCATTGCAAGTGTACTGCAGGTTGAGGGTTATATTAACTCGTTTGCAGTTGAAGGAGACTCTGCCGCCAATAAAACATTAACAATCAATTTAAAGTACTACGACAAAAAGCCGGTTATTGACTCAATTGAAAGAGTCTCTAAGCCAAGTTTGCGCTTTTATGCAAGCAAGGACAATATGCCTAGTGTCATGAATGGCTTAGGAATCGTCATTGTTTCGACTCCAAAGGGTGTGATGACTGGGCAAGCTGCCAAGGCACAAAATATTGGTGGCGAAGTGTTGTGTAGTGTTTCATAATATTGGAGATTTAGGATGTCTAGAATAGCAAAATCCCCTATTACAATTCCAGCTGGAGTTGAGGTTTCACAGTCCGGCAGTGTATTTTCCGTTAAGGGAAAGCTTGGTGAAATGAGCATGAATGTGCACTCCGCGGTGATTATTACTAACACTGACAATGTATTAACTTTTGAGACAGTTAAGGCTAGCGAGAAAGAGCTGAAGTCTGCCTGGGCACAAGCTGGAACCGCTAGAGCAAACGCCTTCAATCTCATCAAAGGTGTTTCAGAAGGCTGGGAGAAGAAGCTAACACTGATAGGTGTTGGTTATCGTGCGCAAGCTAGGGGTAAAGTTTTGAATTTGACTTTAGGGTTTTCACATCCTGTTAATTACAATTTACCGGAAGGCGTTAGCGTTGAAACTCCTTCTCAGACTGAAGTTGTGGTGAAAGGCATTGATAAGCAAAAGGTTGGACAAGCAGCAGCAGAAATCAGAGCCTTCCGTCCACCTGAACCATACAAGGGAAAAGGTGTTCGCTACACTGATGAGTATGTTGTTAGAAAGGATGCTAAGAAAAAATAAATGATTAAAAGGTGAGTTAGATGAAAACTGCAAAAAAACAAGCGCGCATAAGAAGAGCGACAAAATTTAGAGCGAAGCATGCCGAGAAAGACCTGGAGCGTTTATGCGTGTACAAGTCTTCAAATCACATATACGCTCAGATAATTAGCAGCTGTGGTACTAAGACTCTAGCATCCGCATCCAGTGTATCCGCCAAAATAAAAAATGGAGGCAACGTTGAGGCGGCATCTAAGGTCGGTGATTTAGTGGCAAAAGCTGCTAAAAAAGCCAAAGTATCCAAGGTTGCCTTTGATCGTTCTGGCTTCAAATACCATGGCCGAGTTAAGGCCCTTGCTGAGGCAGCAAGAGAAGGCGGCTTAGAATTTTAATAAAGTTTATACAGGTTTAAACGATGGCTAAAAATAACAAAAACAATTACAAAGAAGAAAGCGAATTTATCGAAAAACTAGTTAATATTCGACGCGTTGTTAAGGTAGTTAAAGGCGGACGAATTTTTGGTTTTTCTGCTTTAGTTGTTGTTGGTGATGGCAATGGTAAGGTTGGTTATGGTACCGGAAAAGCTCGCGAAGTTCCTATAGCTATTCAAAAGGCAATGGATAGGGCAAAAAGATCTATGAAACTTGTCCCGATAGTTAATGGAACTCTGCACTATCCAATTACTTCATGTGTGGGGGCTGCAAAAGTTTATATGCAACCTGCATCTGAGGGTACAGGTGTTATTGCCGGTGGACCGATGCGTAGTGTTCTTGAGGCGGTGGGTGTCCATGACATATTAGCTAAATGTAACGGTACACGAAACCCTATCAGTGTTGTCAGAGCTACCATTGATGGTTTAACAAAAATGTCTTCGCCACAAAGTGTTGCTGCAAAGCGTGGCAAAAGTGTTGAAGAAGTCACTGGGGAATTGTGATGGCTGAAGAGAAAGTAGAAAAAAAAGCGGCGCCAAAAAAAGCGCCTGCTAAGAAAACTACAGCAAAAACTGAAGCAAAGAAAGCTACAACAGCAAAGGCTGAGACTAAAAAAGCACCAGCTAAGAAGCCGACAGTTAGTGTGACTTTGGTTAAAAGTTTTAATGGTCGTTTACCTTCGCATCGCGCTACCATAGCTGGTCTAGGATTAAAGCGAATTAACCATACAGTTGAACTGCAAGATACAGCCGAAGTAAGGGGAATGATAAATAAAGTGTCTTACTTATTAAGAGTAGAGGGTTAACAAATGAAACTTAATACAATTAAGCCTGCAGTGGGCGAAAAATCTTCCAGAAAACGTGTTGGTCGCGGCATGGGATCGGGTTTAGGAAAAACCTGTGGTCGCGGTCATAATGGACAACAGTCCCGTTCGGGGGGTTTTACCAAGATAGGTTTTGAGGGTGGACAAATGCCTTTGCAAAGAAGGCTTCCAAAGGTTGGATTTACTTCTCGCATTTCTAGAACCACTTCTCAAGTCACACTTTCTCAACTTGACAGGTTGACTGAGACAGACATCAATATTGATGTGCTGAAGCAGAACAATCTCGTCACAAAGAATATCTTAAGAGTTAAGGTAATGCTTTCGGGTGAGATTACACGTGCTGTGAATTTAACTGGTATCAAGGCAACTAAGGGCGCTAAAGCCGCCATTGAAGCAGCCAAAGGTACAATAAAAGAGTAATGAAATGAGCCAATCACCATTAGGACTTAGTGAAGATCTATTAAAACGCATCCTTTATCTATTGGGTGCGTTGGTCATTTTTAGACTGGGAACGCATATTGTAATCCCATTCATATCGCAGACTGCGCTTGCATCTTTAGTGGAAGATAATAGAGACGGTATTCTGGGTATGTTCAATATGTTCTCAGGTGGAGCATTAGAGCGCTTATCTATATTCACTCTAGGAATAATGCCCTATATATCATCATCAATTATTATGACATTGATGACTTCTGTAGTGCCTCACTTTGAGCAACTAAAGAAAGAAGGTGAACGCGGTAGAAGAAAAATTACGCAGTACACACGGATGGGAACTGTATTTTTGGCGGTTTTTCAATCTTATGGTATCTCAATTGCATTGCAATCTCAATCAGGAGGCGGTGTTGCTCTAGTAACGAATCCTGGATTGACATTTAGCTTTGTCACCGTTGTGACGTTGACGACCGGAACTCTATTCTTGATGTGGTTAGGTGAACAAATCAGTGAAAAGGGTGTAGGTAACGGCATATCAATGATTATTTTTGCAGGTATAGTAGCCGGTTTGCCTGTCTCATTAGGAAATACTCTAAGTATGGTAAGTACCGGCGAATTAAGTGTTTTTGCGGTTGTGCTTATACTAATTATGGCTGCCCTTGTGATGGGTTTTATTGTCTTTATGGAAAGGGGCCAAAGACGTATTACTGTGAATTATGCTAAACGCCAACAAGGTCGGAAAATGGTTGGCGGGCAAAGTTCATACTTGCCACTAAAAATTAATATGGCTGGCGTTATTCCACCAATTTTTGCCTCTAGCATTATCCTTTTTCCTGCAACACTGGGTGGATGGTTTTCACAAACTGAAGGGTTGGGCTGGTTAGCAAATATCACTTCAAGTCTATCGCCAGGACAGCCGCTATACATTATGTTCTATGCTTCGGCGATTATGTTTTTTGCTTTTTTCTATACAGCATTAACATTTAACGCTAAGGATACAGCTGACAATCTGCGTAAGTCTGGTGGCTTCATACCGGGTATACGACCTGGCCAGCATTCAGCAGATTATATTGATACTGTGACAACAAGACTAACTGCAGTTGGCGCAATCTATATTACTGGAGTTTGTTTGCTTCCAGAGTTTTTGATATTGTACTGGAATGTGCCTTTCTATTTTGGCGGCACAAGTCTTCTGATTATTGTTGTTGTGGTGATGGATTTTATTGCTCAGGCGCAATCTCATATGATGTCAAATCAATATGAAGGTTTGATGCGTAAGGCGAACTTAAAGTAAGGATTGGTTATGAAAGTAAGAGCATCTGTAAAAAAAATCTGTAAAGATTGCAAAATTATTAAAAGAAACGGTGTAATTCGTGTTATCTGTAAAGAGCCACGACATAAGCAAAGACAAGGATAATTTCATTGACAATGCTTGATTTACAACGTAAAATTTCACGTTTTTTGGTTTTTAAAATGATGAACGAAAAAAACTCGCTCATGTTAAGAATTTAAAGGGATATAGGTATACTTTATGGCACGAATTGCAGGAATAAATATTCCAACAAACAAGCACATTGTAATTGGCTTGCAATCAATTTTTGGTGTTGGTCAAACAAGATCAAAACAAATTTGTGAAGCACTCAAATTAGATCCAAGCACAAAAGTCGCTGCACTCTCAGAAGAGCAGTTAGATTTGATTCGCTCTGCTGTTGCTCAGTATGAGGTTGAAGGTGACTTAAGACGTGATATTGCAATGAATATCAAACGTCTCAGAGATTTAGGTTGCTATCGAGGCATTCGCCATAGAAAGTCTCTTCCTGTGCGTGGCCAAAGAACAAAAACTAACGCTAGAACTCGCAAGGGTCCTCGTCGTTTAATTAAATAATCAAGGTAAGGCATTTATGGCGAAAGTACAAACAACAAAGAAAAAATCCAAGAAAATCGTTTCAGACGGCATTGCACATATACATGCAACTTTTAATAATACGATTGTCATGATTACTGATCGTCATGGTAATGCATTGTGTTGGGCAACATCAGGTGGTGCTGGCTTTAGAGGTTCTAGAAAGTCAACCCCTTTTGCGGCTCAGGTTGCCGCTGGAAATTGTGGTGAGCAAGCGCAAGCACTTGGCATGAAGAATCTTGATGTACGTGTAAAAGGTCCTGGTCCAGGGAGAGATTCAGCTATCCGTGGACTTAATGCGCAGGGCTTAAAAATACAATCAATAACAGATGTGACTCCAATCCCTCATAACGGTTGTCGTCCTTCTAAAAAACGTAGAGTTTAAGGGTAGATTATGGCAAGATATACTGGTCCCACATGTAAACTAGCTCGTCGCGAAGGCGTCGACCTAGAACTTAAGAGTGGCGTTAGATCGATTGATTCGAAATGTAAATTAACACAATTGCCTGGCGCGCATGGCGTCAACGCCCGACGTCAAAAAGGTAGTGAATACGGTCTACAGTTGCGTGAAAAACAGAAAGTTAGGCGTATTTACGGGATTCTAGAAAAGCAGTTTCGACTTTATTACAAAAAAGCCAGCTCTAAAAAAGGCTCAACGGGTGAAAACCTGTTGTCATTGCTAGAGTGCCGTCTTGATAATGTGGTATATCGTATGGGTTTTGCTTCAACACGAGCCGAAGCAAGGCAATTGGTTTCACATAAGTCAATTTTAGTGAATGGTAAGGTTGTAAATATTCCATCTTATCAAGTCAGCGCAAATGATGAGATTGCCGTTAGAGAAAAAGCAAAAAAACAAAATCGAGTTCAATTATCTATTGAACTAGCTGAACAGAGCGGTACAGCAGAATGGGTTGATGTTGACAACAAAGCATTAAAAGGTGTCTTTAAGAGCGCACCACTTAGAAATGAACTGTCAGCAGATATTTCAGAACATTTGATCGTCGAATTGTATTCTAAATAGGAAATAAATATGCAAGGAAGTGCAAGAGATTTTTTAAAGCCAAAGTTAGTTGACTCAGTTGAATTATCTAAAAACGAGTACCGTGTGGTTCTCGAACCTTTCGAGCGCGGATTCGGACATACATTAGGTAACTCACTGAGAAGAACTTTGTTGTCTTCAATGGTTGGATCGGCAATAACAGACGTTGCTATTGATGGTGTAATGCATGAATTCTCTACCATTGAAGGTGTTCAGGAGGATGTCCTTGACATTCTTCTTAACTTAAAAGAAGCTTCAGTAGGTCTTAGTACGGGTGATACCACCACAGTGGTGATTGAGAAGGAGGGGCCGTGTGAAGTTACTGTTGCTGATATCGAAGCAAACGGTACAGATGTTTCGGTCTACAATCCTGAGAAAGTTATCGCGACTGTTAATAATGGTGGAAAAATCAGATTAACTATTGTGATTGGTACAGGTGTTGGCTATGACGTAGCTGTTGCTCGTAATAGTGAGTCAGAAACTATTGGCAATATGAAACTGGATGCCAGCTTTTCGCCAATCAAGAGAGTTGCTTTTACGGTTGAGTCAGCACGTGTGGAGCAAAAAGTAAATCTTGATAGACTTAACATCGTCATTGAAACTAACGGTTCTGTAGACGCCGAAGGGGCGGTTAAGCGTGCAGCAACCATACTGCAAGATCAGCTTTCGTCATTTGTAGAGCTTGAGCCTGTTGAAGAGGAAGAACCACAACCAACCTCTGACGACTTCCCGCCGATGTACTTATCGGCCGTAGACGAGTTGGAGTTAACTGTGCGCTCTGCTAACTGCCTAAAGGCAGAACAAATATATTACATTGGTGATTTGATTCAAAAATCTGAACAAGACTTATTGAGAACACCTAACCTAGGTCGTAAATCACTTAATGAAATTAAAGAAGTACTAACTGAAAAAGGTCTTGAACTCGGCACAGAGATTGAAAACTGGCCGCCAGTAGACCTAATGAGTGAATAAGGATTAATAATGAGACATAGAAAGTCAGGTAGACAATTAAACCGTAACTCATCTCACAGAAAGGCGATGTTTAAGAATATGGCTAATTCGCTGTTCTTGCATGAAGCAATCAAAACCACATTGCCGAAAGCTAAGGAGTTGAGACGCGTTGTTGAACCATTAATTACCATGGCGAAGTCAGACAGTGTTGCTAATCGTCGTCATGTATTTTCAAAGTTGCGCGATGATGCGATGGTGGCTAAGTTGTTTACTGAGTTGGGTCCATTTTATAAAGACCGTCCTGGTGGCTATGTGCGCGTTCTCAAGGCGGGCTTTCGCACTGGAGATAAGGCTCCAATGGCTTTAGTTCAATTGGTTGACTTCGAGGGGGGTCAGCAGGTTGAAGCTGACATAGAAGAATCATAAGCAGAATCTTAAAGGAATAAATATATGCCTTCAATTAAAGTTAGAGACAACGAGCCATTCGATATTGCACTTCGTCGCTTCCGTCGTTTGTGCGATAGAGCGGGTGTTATTACTGATGTTAGAAAGAAAGAATTTTATGAAAAGCCGACATGGGTAAACAAGCGTAAGAAGGCTGCAGCAGTGAAAAGAACACACAAGGAAAGGGCTAAAAATCGCGTTTATCGTAAACGCATGTATTAATTGATTTTATAAGTCCAGCCTTACAATAAAATGTCTGAGCTAAAACAACGCATTACTGATGACATGAAGTCAGCAATGAAAGCTAAAGACAAACAAGCCCTCAAAGCAGTTCGTATGATACTTGAGGCAATCAAGAAAAAAGAAATCGATGAACGTATCGAGCTAGACGATGCCCAGGTGATGACTGTTATTCAAAAAATGGTCAAACAACGAAAGGACTCGATTTCCCAGTTCTCAGATGCTGGTCGTACTGATCTTGTTGAAATCGAAGAGGCAGAGTTGGAGATTATTAATAACTATATGCCAGAACAGCTAAGCGATGAAGAGGTAGCGTTAGTTGTAGATAAAGCAATTAACGATTCTGGGGCGAATTCTATGAAAGATATGGGTAAGCTTATGGGTATGCTCAAAGTTCAACTTCAGGGCAAGGCCGACATGTCTTTAGTCTCTCAACTAATTAAATCTAGACTGTCGTAGAGTCACTTTAATTTCTAATACTATCCTTGTAATTGTTTGGCGAGATTTTTGTTTGACCAATAAACCATCTAATAAACGAGGAAGATTCAGAGTATCCTAAAAGGTATGCAGTGATCTGAACCGAACGGCCTTCTTTAAGTATTAACTTTGCCCTTTTCAATTTAAATTGATTAAATATTTGTCGAAAATTTGTATTGCTTTTGGCTAATTGATTGCGAAGAGAGTTAACACTCATGCCTAGATGGATTGAGATTTCTTCAATGTTGATTTTGTTATAGCGGTTTTCATAATTCAAAAATAACATTTCTACTCTATCAACAATATTTCTCTGCGGCATTTCCAGTTGCAACCTTTCTTTTGCAAGTTTGCTTAAATAGGCGACTAATTTTGGGTTACTAACGGTGTTCTTTCGCTGAAAGGTATTATGACTAATCGCAATTGAAGTGTCGGCACTATTGAACTTGATAGGGCAATTGAAGATAGATTTTTCTTTACTAGATTTACTGCTTGGTTGTAATTTTGTATTTAGGCATTTTATTTGGTAACGTTTAGACCTAACAAAGGCGGCAAGCACAGATAAACATAAGTTCTCGTAAAGACTGGCATGGTTAATTCTCGGGTCGGCAACGGACTGGATCTTGACAATGTCCTGCTCTTCAGTAATTACAAGATTCATTCCTTCTAGTTCAATATTGATATAATTCCTAAGTAATTTAAATCCTTCATTTAGATTCCTTGAGTAAACAAAAATAAGCCCTAATAGTTCGGAGTAGTTTGGCCTGATTTGTGCCATTCTAGAGTAATTGATCGATATCAGCTCATCATCAAATACAGACTCTGCTTCGATAAAAAAATTTAAAAATATTTCAACAGGTAGGGTTAGGTTTTCGCTCGACAATAGTATTTTTGATAGACCAATCCTAGTGCATATCTCATCAACCTCTTGAGGATAAATTTGCTGCAGTCTTAATATTGATTTCCATGCAATGCTGTGTATATTCATGCCATTTCAGTATTGTTAATTATAATAAAGTATCAATATTTTATTATATTATGTCAACTAATTTTCTATTTTTATCTCTATACTTGTTACACATTCATTAAGTGCTCATCTTTATTTGCGCTTATTATTTATAAAGGACAATTCTTATGTTAGAAAATATATCTCAATATCCCTTACTATCATTGATATTAATTTTTGTTTTGATTGCACTTGTGATGGTTAAGACACAGTCGAAGTTGTGGCAGATGTGGTTATTGGCAGTTGTATTGATATATCCGGTTGCATTTATAGCCGGACATTTAGTTGCACAGATTGTATTCGTAATAATGCTGCTAACGGGAATCTTCCTTATTCAGGGAGTAAGACTTTCAGTGTTTACAAAACCAATATTCAATGCTATGCGCAAGACCCTACCACCGATTGGTGTGACAGAGAAGATTGCAATCGAAGCGGGCGGTGTTTGGTGGGACGCTGAACTATTTCAAGGTAATCCTAACTGGCAAGAATTGAGCGATCTTGAGGCTACCCAATTAACAGAAGAGGAACAACTCTTTGTCAACAATGAAGTGGAAACACTTTGTTCCATGATCAACTCCTATGAGTTGCTTTCGGAGCAAGATTTGCCTGAGGAGGCTTGGCGCTACATTTTTGATAATGGATTTCTTGGAATTATTATCCCTAAAGAATATAACGGTTTAGGTTTTTCCCATTTCGCCCACGCAACAATCGTTGGCAGGCTATCTTCAGCTTCACAGCTATTGGGTATTTCTGTTATGGTGCCGAATTCACTTGGACCGGGCGAACTCTTGCTCAGGTATGGCACCGATGAACAAAAACAGCACTACTTGCCTCGTTTAGCACAAGGTAAAGAGATTCCTTGTTTCGGTTTAACTTCAACTGTGGCGGGGTCTGATGCCGGTTCGCTGGTTGACAATGGAATTGTTTGTTATGGCGAATATGAAGGCGAACAGGTATTGGGATTAAGGCTTAACTGGGAGAAGCGTTATATCACATTAGCCCCAATTGCTACAGTAGTCGGTTTGGCTTTTAAGGCATACGATCCAGACAATCTCCTGCCTGAAGATCACCCTCTTCATGGAAAAAATGACCTAGGCATTACGTGCGCACTTATACCTCGCAAGACGCAAGGAGTAAAGATAGGTAATCGTCATCTCCCAGTCGGGGAACCCTTTCAAAATGGCCCGATTATTGGTGAAGACGTCTTCATACCTATGGACTGGGTTATTGGTGGAGACAAGATGCTCGGGCATGGCTGGAGAATGTTGATGGAGTGTCTAAGCGTTGGTAGAGGCATTTCTTTGCCGGTTACAGGTGCCTCAGCAACTCAGGCGATGCTTCTAACAACAAGCGTCTATACACAAACCAGAGAGCAGTTTGGTATCCCGATAGCTCATATGGAGGGAATCCAGGAAAAACTAGCAACCCTTGCTACAAATGCATACAGAGCTACAGCAAACATTAACCTTTCAACCTGGGCGCTTGATGCTGGCCATAGGCCATCGATAATATCTGCCATTGTTAAATATCGCAATACTCAGATGCTTCAGCAGTCTGCCATAGATGCAATGGATGTTCATGGCGGTAGGGCAGTTATACAAGGCAAGAGGAATTACGTGGCTAATGTCTATGCGGGTGCTCCAGTTGCGATCACGGTTGAGGGGGCAAACATACTTACTAGAAGTCTGATGATTTTTGGGCAAGGCCTTATTCGATGTCATCAAACAATGTTAGACGAGTTGACCGCGCTTCATGACAATAATAGCGAGTCGGTTATTAATTTCGACAAGGCGCTTACAAAACATGCCGCTAACTTTATAAGGAATTTTCTAAGGGCAATCCTTTTTTCCTGGACTCGTGGAAGATTAGCTAGTTCACATGGCGATCAATATACTAAAGAGCATTACCGAAATTTATCAGTATTGTCCGCCAAGTTTGCCTGCCTGAGCGATATCGCTCTGCTATTGCTAGCGGGTTCATTAAAACGCAAAGAAATGGTATCAGGTCGATTTGCCGACGCAATTTCAGCGATGTACGAGATAAGCTCCTGTTTGAAGCTATATGAAGAAAAATTCCAGAACGACGAAAAAATACAGAGCGTTTTCAGATTATCAATACTTAAACTGATTCAAGAGGCTGACGATGCAATGTTGGCTAATATTGAGAGTTTTCCGGTTAATCGATTCTTCAAGTTAGTGTTGAGATTTTTTGTTTTCCCATTCTCGCTAACAGGAACTAAAATAAACGATAGGCTAATTGCTTCTAGCGCAAAATCTGTAGCGGATATTGAGTGGTTGTTAGAAAATTTTTCCAGTTGTCTTTCTGCCAACCTTAAAGATATTCCTGGCCACCCTTTAAATATTTTATTTCAAGGTTACGAGGCTAGTGTTTCATTAAGACCGCTCAGGCAAAAGGTAAAAAAGGCTGGCCACAAATACGAACCCAGCTCGACCCTTGAAGAATGGTTAGACGAATTGGTTGAGGTTGAGGTACTAAGCGCACAAGAAAAAGGCGACTGGTTGCGGCTAAATGAGGTTGTACTTGAAGCCCTCAAGGTCGATGACTTTAAAATATAGAAAAATAAATAAATAGGAAATTATGAAACAATATTTTGATAAAGCTTTTAACAAAATAGCAGTGCTCGGCTCTGGCACAATGGGTAGCCAGATAGCATCCCACTTTGCAAATTTAGGTTTTGAGGTGGTGATGTTTGACATGAACAAAGAAGCTTTAAACGCTTCTTTGAAAAGCTTAAGGAAACTTAAGCCAACACCCCTGGCCAGCCCATCAGTGATTAATTCGATAAAAACAGCGACCTACGAACCACTAGATATTATTTCACAGTGCGACTTTATTATCGAGTCGGTTGTTGAAAACCTAGAAATAAAAAAACAGTTATTTGCCAATATCGCCCCTCACGTTAATGAAAAAGCGGTTCTCGTGACCAATACCTCTGGTCTCTCTATCGAAAAAATTGCTGAGCATGCGCCAGAAAATTTAAGAAGTAGAATTTTTGGTGTTCATTTCTTCAATCCTCCTAGATATCTGCCTTTGGTGGAACTCATAAGGACCTCATATAGCGACGAAGAGCTCCTATACAAGACCGAGGGTTTCATAACGTCTGCGTTAGGCAAGGAAGTCGTATATGCAAAAGACAATCCTGCATTTATAGCAAACAGGATTGGCGTATTTTCTTTTATGGCGGTTCTAAAACATGCCCAAAATTTCTCTCTTTCTGCAGACACAGTTGACGCCCTAACTGGCAAAAGAGTCGGTAGGCCAGCTAGCGCAACATTTAGAACATTAGACGTTGTAGGTCTGGATGTTATGGCAAATGTAGTGAACAATATTTTTGAAAATGCCAAGGACGACCCTTGGGTGGAGATATTTAAATTACCAGAATGGATCAACTCATTAATCAGCGATGGCTCATTAGGCAGCAAGACTAGAAAAGGAATCTATGAGAAAAGGGGCAAGGATATTTATGTTTTTGACCCAGATAAAGGGGACTACAGGCCTTCAGACAAGACCATTAGTAAAGAAGTTAAAACTATACTCAAAGAGAATGGCAGTATTGAAAAATCATTATTATCGCTATCTGAATGTGACGATCCACAGGCACAGTTTCTGTGGTCCGTGCATAGGGATGTCTTTCACTACTCTTGCTACCAGCTAGAGAATCTTGCTGAAACAGTTAGATGTGTAGACTTGGCCCTTAAATCAGGTTTCGCATGGCAAAGAGGTATCTTTGAACAGGTCCAGCTTACGGGATGGGACGAGGTAAGAGAGAAATTGTTAGCCGACATCGATAGCGGCAAAACACTCCTTGCTGAACCCTTGCCGTCTTGGGTGCTGGATAGGTCTTTTGTTTATTGCGATGATGGCGCATTTAACCCAAAAAGTAATCAATACACCCCAAGATCAAGTCACCCGGTTTATGATAGGCAATTGTTTAAGCCAATGCTTCACGGTGAAAAGGAGCATCGACAAGAAATTTTGCACGAAAGCGACATGACCAAGATGATTGACCTGGGTGATGGTGTGGCAAGCATTTCCTTTAAAACCAAGATGAATGTATTGAGTGGAGGAGTCCTGATTGACATATCTAAATGCCTTGACTTTCTTGAAGGCAATGACTTTAATGCATTGATCTTTAAGCAGGAGCAAGAGCACTTTTGTGCTGGAGCAAATTTGTATGAAGTCATTTCAGCTATTAAGCTAGGTCTTTTAGAGAAAGACCCGGGTGTCAAGTCAAAAGCTAAGAAAAAGGCTTTTGAAATTATGCATCCAGAGTTGCCTAAACTGGGGAAACTTTACTCGATTAAAAAGATTGTCGCTATGTTGCAAGAACTGTTAATGCGTTTAAAGCATGGCAGAATATTAACCATAGCAGCAGTTGACGGGTTGGCTTTGGGAGGCGGCTGTGAATTGCTTTTGCATTGTAACAAAGTGGTTGCCTCAATGAATTCTTATATTGGTCTGGTTGAGGTGGGTATCGGAGCTTTGCCAGCAGGTTGCGGCAGTAAAGAGATGGCGTTAAGGGCCTATACCAACAAAGAGTCGGATGACATATTTCCCTTACTATCCAGATACTTTGAACAAGTTGCCATGGCGAAGGTTTCTGCTAGCGCCTTGGAGGCAAAAGAGATGGGCTACCTGAAAGCTGACGATGTGATTATCGCCAACCCCAATGAATTGCTTTATGTAGCAAAGCAGCAGGCATTGACTTTGCTTGATTCAGGCTTTAGAGCGCCTTTAGATTTAACCTTTAAGGTGGTTGGCAAGGCCGGTTACGCCAATATAATGGCGCAGATAGCAAATCTACACGAGGGCGGATTTATCTCAGATCATGACAAGCACATTGTTGATAGGTTGGCTAGAGTGATGACCGTTTCAAGGGTCGAAGAAAACACCATCGTTGAATCGCAAACAATTCTTGACTTGGAAAGGAAATACTTTGTCGAGCTCTTGGGTACACAGAAAACCCAGGACCGTATCGAACATACGCTCAAGAAAGGCAAACCACTTCGCAACTAATTGGAGAAAGCAATGAAAAAAGCATACATAGTAGAAGCAAAAAGAACTCCAGTTGGAAAGGCCCGTGGGTTTTTTGCTAGAACCAGAGCAGACGACCTATTGATTCATGCTATACAAAGTGTTTTGTCGGCAGCTGACAGTACTCAACAGGTAAACAACAATATCGATGACATTGTTGTTGGGTGTGCAATGCCAGAGGGACCTCAAGGATTGAATGTTGCGCGTATTTCGACTTTACTGGCCGGCCTTCCTGACTCAACCCCGGCATATACTCTGAATCGTTTCTGTTCATCTGGATTGCAGTCCGTTGCAAATGCTGCAGAACTGGTTAAATCCGGGTCAGCAGATCTGGTTATTGCTGCAGGTGTAGAAAGTATGAGTAGCGTCCCCATGACCGGCTTCAAGCCTTCCATTAATCCGAAAGTACTTGAAGATGAAAATATAGCTATAGCTTATGGTATGGGTTTAACTGCTGAAAAAGTGGTGGACAAATACAATATAAGCAGAGAAGCGCAGGATGAGTTTGCATATAACAGTCATCAAAAGGCAATATTAGCCAATAAGAATGGCCTATTTGAAGAAGAGATTTCCCCTATTACAACGAATGAAACTACCTACTCTTTGGATTCAAAAGAATACGAAACAGCAACTAATATCGTTTCCAAAGATGAAGGGCCAAGAGAAGGCACCAGTACCGAGGTGCTAGGAAAACTAAGAACAGCTTTTGTTCAAAACGGTACCGTAACCGCAGGAAACAGCTCGCAAATGTCAGACGGAGCTGCTGCAGTTTTAGTTGCAAGTGAAGAGGCACTTGAAAAATATAACTTAAATCCGAAAGCGGAATTTTTGGGCTTTTCTGTTGCCGGAGTGCCTGCAGAAATAATGGGCATTGGACCAGTGAAGGCTGTCCCCAAGGTTTTGAAATCCGTTGATTTAAGTATTGACGATATTGGCTGGATAGAGCTCAATGAAGCTTTTGCAGCGCAATCTTTAGCTGTTATCAATGAATTAAATCTTGACTTGGAAAAGGTCAACCCACTCGGCGGCGCGATAGCGCTTGGCCATCCACTCGGCGCTACAGGGTCGATTAGAATAGCCACATTGTTATCTGCAATGCAAAGGGACAATATTGATTATGGTATGGTGACGATGTGCATTGGAACCGGGATGGGCGCTGCAGGAATTATAAAAAATATAAGAAACTAGATGAAAAATAAACAGTTTATTGAGAAACTAAGACTGCCGATTATCCAGTCGCCTATGTTTATTGTTTCAAACTCAAGAATGGTTATTGCCTCCTCTCGGGCTGGCATTGTTGGGTCCTTTCCAACCGCAAATGCAAGAACATTGGAAGATTTAGATCAGCGCTTTACAGAAATAACAAGCGCCCTAGGCACTGGTGAAAACGCACCACCCTGGGCGGTTAATATTATTGTCAGTAAGATGTATGCTCGCAGTAATGATGACATAGAATTAATCGTCAAATATAAGCCACCAATTGTTATAACCTCTCTGGGCAACCCTGAACAGGTGGTAGAGAAAGTGCATTCGTATGGCGGTCTAGTTTTTTCAGATGTAATCAATTTATATCACTCAAAAAAAGCAATCGATGCAGGTGTAGATGGTCTGATTCTGGTTTGTAATGGCGCAGGAGGCCATACAGGCGATTTATCAGTATTTGCCTTTGTATCGGAGGTAAAAGCGATATTTGACGGCATTATTGTGGTTGGCGGAAGTATCAGTACCGGAGAGTCAATTCTAGCGATTCAAGCGTTGGGAGCGGATTTGGCGTATATGGGTACGCGTTTTATCGCTACAGAGGAGAGTGATGCCAGCGATAAATACAAGGATATGGTGATTAATTCATCCGCAAGTCAGATTATCAAATCAAACAAGATTACTGGTATTAATGGAAACTGGCTAGAACAGTCTCTCAATGAGGCAGGCATTGCCACTGACCAGGGTAATGCTAAAGGGGTCTTGGGCGACTTGAAGAGAATGGCAATGCCTCTTATAAAGAAAAAACTAAAGGTTGACTTTGATATAAGCAAGGTTACTGCTAAAAGATGGCGTGACATTTTTTCTGCAGGCCAAGGAGTGGGCTCTATTTCCAATGTCCCAAGTATAGAGGATTTGGTGTTAGAATTAGAGCAGCAATACAAGCAAGCAAAAAATAATATTTTATAAGGGATGATAAATGTTAACCAAGCCTGTTAAGAGAGATTTACAACACAACAGAACCGTCAAGGGAGAAGGCTACAAAAGGGAAGACGGTCTATGGGATATAGAAGTTTTTCTTGTCGATAGCAAGACTTTCTCGTTTGAAAATATCCATAGAGGCTATATCAGTGCTGGCGAGCCACTGCATGATATGGCCGTTAGACTGACGCTTGATGATCAGAAAAAGATTATCGATATTGAGGCTGTTATTGGCTCTTCACCTTACAATGTTTGTCCGCAGGCGGTCAAGAACTGTCAAAAATTAAAGGGCGAGTTTGTCGTATCTGGCTTTAATCGGATAGTCGTCAAAACACTAGGAGCGGAGAAGGGTTGTCGCCATATCAGTGATTTATTGGCGCATGCTGCAACGATAGCTTACCAGACTCTCTGGAAAGAGAAAACAGCAGAAATTAAAGGACAAAATAAAATTTCTTTGGAAGAGGCTAAAGCTATTGGGAAAAAATTTGAAAATTCTTGCTATGCATTCAAAAAGGACGGAGAGGTTTTTAATCAATATAAAGAAATATTGATAAATAAAATAAAGAAGGGTTAACTTCAACTGAAGGGGATATATGGAAATCAACATACCAAGCAATATCGAAGAGACTGATCTATTTAAAGAGAACGCTAATCTAGTAGATTTTTTTAACAACACTTGTAGGAAACATCAGGGAAAGATAGCTTTTGAAAATTATGGTGTTGAGATGTCTTTTGAAGAGCTTTCTGAACATTCAAATTCCTTTGCCTCATGGTTAAGTCAAAGTTTCAAGCCTGGAGACAGGATTGCCGTTATGATGCCAAATATGCTAGCCTATCCAGTCGTCGTTTATGGCGCACTGATGGCCGGAATTGTTATTGTTAACGTAAATCCTCTCTACACTACAAGAGAGTTAGAGCATGTATTAAGTGACAGTGAAGCTAAGGTTCTCGTTGTCTGGGAAGGTGTCGCACATGTTGTTGAAAAATCAGACCTTGCTAGTGTAGATAAGGTTGTAGTTACTACTATTGGCGATCTTCTTGGTTTCAAAGGAAAGATCATAAATTTTGCTGCAAGAAAGATAAAAAAATTAGTACCACAATTTAATATAAATGGTGCTGTAGGGTTTCTCGACGCATTAAGTGAAGGGGCCAAGGCTCAATTTAATGGTGTTGATGTGTCGATAAATGACACCGCTTTTTTACAATACACTGGCGGCACAACTGGCGTATCTAAGGGCGCAATACTTACTCATAGAAATATTCTAGCAAACATTATTCAGGCCTTTTTTACTCTCGATCCAGAGATGTATGAAAACTCTGATAATGAGCAAAGAGTTGCAATTTGTCCGCTACCGCTTTATCACATTTTTGCCCTCACAGTGCACAACTTCATGTTGTTTCATATTGGCGGAACGAGCGTCCTTGTCACTAACCCAAGGGATTTAAAAACCTTTATTTCGATTCTGAAAAAACACAAGTTTCATATGATTTCTGGGGTTAATACCCTCTATGAAGCGCTACTAAATAGTGACGGCTTTAAGGATTTAGATTTTAGTAATCTGATTATGTCCTTAAGTGGCGGAATGGCGGCGTTGGATACAACTGCAAAGAGATGGCATGAGGTGACAAATTCGATCTTTTGGCAAGCCTATGGTTTGACTGAGACGTCACCATTGGTAAGTGTGCCTGATTACAGACAAACAGAGTTTACTGGTTCTGTTGGTTTGCCTGCGGCCTATACTGAAGTGGAAATCCGTGATGAAAATGACCAATCAATCACTGAGCTAAACGAGCCTGGGGAATTATGTGTACGTGGCCCGCAAGTTATGAGTGGTTATTGGAAATCTGAAGATTCAGGTCTAGACGAGAACAACTGGTTTAAGACCGGTGATATTGCCAGAATAGACGAAACAGGTAATATCTTCATTGTTGATCGCAAAAAAGACATGATCCTAGTTTCTGGCTTTAATGTTTATCCTAACGAAGTAGAAGCAGTAGTCAATGAACACCCCGCCGTTCTGGAATGTGGCTGTGTCGGTGTGGATGATGAAAAATCTCAAGAAGCTGTAAAAGTCTATATAGTCCTGCATGAAGGGCAAAATGCTTCAGAAGAAGAGATAACCACTTTCTGTCGTGAAAAATTGACGGCATATAAAGTTCCTAAACAAGTCGAATTCATTAGTGAAATTCCAAAAACGAATGTCGGCAAAGTGTTAAGAAGGGAGCTCAAAGCTAACGCTTAACTGAATATTTCTTCACCTTTGATTTAAGGGAGATTCGTCTTCTACTTCTAGTATCAAAAGCTCAAGTTTATTTTTTTCTAAATACCGGGATAATTACCTTATCACTGCCATGATCTTTGTCTGGATTATTGCCATAGGCACATACTTCATGCAAATTGGGCTTTGTTATACTCTTTTCAATCTCTAAAAATTTTTTATCAAATCCAGCTTTTTTGTATAACTTATAATGAATTGTGAAAACAAAAAGACCGCCAGATCTGGTGACTCTTAAAAGTTCATCTAATATATCTGGCCCTACATGACCATGAGTAAAAGTTCCTGCACTTACGATTGCTCCATAATGATTATCATTTATCATTAATCCTTCGGTAAGGTCTGCCTCAATTATTTTTGAATAGCAATTTTTTAATCTAGCAATATTTAGCATTTCAGGAGAAATATCAATAGCATCTATTTCTCTATATGAGTTTACATTTAGACACTCTCCAATGAGCCCTGTTCCTGCACCAACATCTAGAATTGGAGTGTCTTTATTATTGGAATATTTATCATAATATTTAGCTATTTCTGAAGGAGAGCGGTAGTCATTTTGTTTAGCAAAATCACTATCGTATGTAGAAGCCCAGCTTCTGTATAGATTTATAGAATCTTCAGGAGTCTTTATTGAATATGCATCTTTTAAACCCTTTTTTTCTGACATGTAATTCTCTTTATTTAAAAGTACTAGATATACTAACTGAAATAATCAAAAGGTTGATAAGAAGCTATTTTATATATCGAAAATATCGACATATCGTCTATTTATACTTTTTATATTTTGAAATCTAAATATATAGGAATAAAGATCTAAATTGCGTTTTATGTGTGAGAGAGGTTATATTAATACATATCAGAGCACAAGAGGGGGTCCCCTATGGCTTCAAAGATTATCAATATGATATGAGATACGTCTACTATTTTTTTCACTTCATCGAATATAACTATTACAATTACAAAGTATTTAATACTCAATAAGGAGATGAAATAGGATGATATTAAACACCGGTGTGTTTCAGTACAAAATGCGTGATGAAACACCTTTAAAAAAAATTCAAAGATTAGAAAATCATTTAAGAAAAAACACCACTTTAGACTTAATAGTGTTACCCGAATTATTTTTATCAGGCTATGGTAGCCATAAAAAGATTAAAGAATTTGCTGAAACTAGAGATGGCGAATATGCAATCAAGATTAGTTCGTTAGCAAAAAAATATACAACAGCTATCTTGTATGGTTATCCTGAAATAGAAAACGCGAATCTCTTTAATTCAGCACAATTTTTTAACAGTAAAGGTCAATCATTAATCAACCACCGAAAAAAACTTTTACCCCCTACAGCTAAAGAATCAACAATATTCAATCGTGGTAATAATGATTCAATTATCAACTTTAAGGGTGTTAAGACAGCAATTGTTATTTGCTATGAATTAGAGTTTCCTGAATTAATCCGAAGGGCTGCCTTAGGAGGTGTTAAATTAATTATAGCACCTACTGCTCAGTCTTCTCAGTGGCCTGCAGCTGCTCGTTATATCTCTAGAAGTAGGGCATTTGAGAATGGGATATTTGTTGTGTATGCAAACTTTGTTGGAAAACTTAACAACATTGATTTTATGGGGGAAAGTAAGATCATTGGTCCAGATGGATTAGATATTGTAAATAGTGGAAAATTGGAAGAAGTTATAGTAGGAGAAATAGACACCAGTAAAATTCAATTAGTTCGTAAAAAACTACCTTATTTAAATGATTCTAAACTATATATTTAAGATTTCTTTTCCTGTTATGTATAAACTTTAGCGAATATTGGGCTTTGTTAAGTTATCCACATGTAAAACTGCATTTACCTGCTCTTCTGTCATTAAGCCTTCTTGAATAATAATCTCACGAACAGTCATTCCCTCTTTAAGTGCTCTTTTAGCAATACGAGCTGATTCTTTATAGCCTAAATGAGGAGTAAAGAATGTAGCTATACCTGGACTTTGTTCAACATATTTTGCACATACTTCAACATTCGCAGTAATTCCATCTACACATTTTGTTCTTAGCATTACCATCGCATTAGTCATATAGCGTAATGAACGTAGTATGTTTACCGCTAAAACAGGTTCAAAAGCATTGAGCTGCATTTGACCAGCCTCAGCAGCTAGAGAGATTACCAGATCATTTCCGATTACTTGAAAAGCGGTTTGATTGACAGCCTCAGGAATAACAGGATTAACTTTCCCAGGCATAATTGAAGATCCAGCTTGGACAGCAGGGAGATTTATCTCATTAAAACCGGCAATTGGGCCTGATGATGATAATCTTAAGTCATTAGATATTTTTGAAAGCTTTATAGCCACTCGCTTAAGAACAGAAGAGAACGACACAAAAGCGCTGGTATCAGATGTTGCGGCAATTGGATTTGGAGCGAGCACCAAAGGCAGTCCAGATAAATCCGCCAAGGCCTCTACTGCTATTTTTGGATAATCTAGATGGCTATTAATACCTGTTCCAATAGCTGTGGCACCTAAATTGACCTCCAAAAATAATTGTGACATTTCGCTCAGCCTTTTAATATCATCTAATAAAGTATTACCGAAAGCAGTAAATTCCTGACCAAGACTCATTGGTACAGCGTCTTGGAGTTGTGTTCGTCCCATTTTAATAATGCCGGCAAATTCGACGCCTTTGGCATGAAAAGAATCAGACAGAGCCTTAATTGCCTCCAATAAAGGGTCATACTCTTTTAAAAATCCAACCAATAAGGCAGTCGGATAGGTGTCATTCGTTGACTGTGACATGTTGACATGACCGAGTGGTGAGATAGCATCATAATCTCCTTTTTCTTTACCGATGATTTCGAGAGCAACATTGGCGATTACTTCATTAGCATTCATATTAGTTGAAGTGCCGGCGCCTCCCTGGATTATCTCTACAATAAACTGATTATGGAACTCACCATTGATAATCCTCTCACAAGCAGCGACTATTGGATGATAGATATCATCATCTAATAATCCTAGTTGGTTGTTGGCACGAGCACAAGCCAGTTTAACCATGGCATAAGCGATAACAATATTTGGATAGACTGAAATAGCAACATCAGCAATAGGGAAATTATCAACTGCGCGCTTGGTATGAATACCGTAATAAGCATCACTAGGTATTTTCATTTCACCTAAAAAATCAGATTCTATTCTGTATTTCATAATCTCTGATAATTAATAAATTCTTATTCATCTGGTCTAACATAAGCCTCCATTTCAGCTAACTCATCTTCAAATTTCTTAATTCGATTAAGCATTTTTTTGCCACCATGAGTAATGAGTTGTGAAACCAGTATTTCTGAGAAAGCTACATAAGGTAACAAGCTAGGTAAAAAATTTAGCGTTTCGTTACCAAGCGCAATAACGATATCAGCATTGGTGGTTGCTTGGGACGTGAACATATCTGTTGCCACTATTATAAAAGCCTTCTTCTTTTTGATTTTATCTAGTGCTTTGGTGGTTTCTAGTGACAACGGTGAAGCACCAAAAACTAAGATAACATCATTGGAATTAATTTGTGCAATTTCACTTAAAAGCATCCCTTCTTGACCACGAATTAATACGGTATTTGGCAATATGAAATGTAAAAGATAATGCAAGTAAAAGGCCATCGAAAAACTACTTCGCATTCCTAGTATATAAATTTTCTGAGCTTTGATTAGATGAACAACTGTTTTATTGATGCTTTCATAAGTTTTATCATTAAAGGCTCCTGATAATGCTTTATAGACACTGGCTTCAGAGCCAACAAAGGGGTTATCATTTGATTCACTTAGCAGGTGCTTTGCATGAGAAGCAAAGTTAGAAACTGGAAGTTTTGAAGCAGCTTGCTTGTATATACTTTTAAACTCAGCATATCTTTCAAAGCCCAGTAAGTTAATTAGCCTTACCATTGTCGAAGGATTGACATTTGCATTTGATGCAATTGTTCTGATTGAGTATAAGGGAATCTCCGCAGGGTTATTCAATACATATTTAGCTGCTTTTTTTACCTCCCTAGAAAAATCATTGTAGCCAGTTGATAATTTTTGATTGATATCTGTAGAGGTCATTGAATTCTTTTTCATAACAGAAGATTCTACTTTAAATTTGAAAGATAAAGGTAAGCAATAAACTATTTTGTTACATTTAATACGAGATAATAATACAAATGTATTAATATTATGGTATAAAACACGGGCAACAAGAAAGATATTATTTAAATCTAAATGGAGTGAGAATAATGAAAAAATTTAATTTTTTTAGTGTATTACTATCAGCTGCTTTGCTAAGCGGTGTAACTGCTTCAACAGCAGTCTCAGCAGCTGATCAATTTGTTACTATTGGAACTGGCGGTGTGACGGGTGTTTACTATCCGACTGGTGGCTCTATTTGTCGACTAGTAAATAAAGACAGAGCAAGCCATGGTGTTCGTTGTACAGTTGAGTCAACAGGCGGATCTGTATACAACATTAACACGATTCGTGCTGGTGAGTTAGATTTGGGAGTTGCCCAGTCTGATTGGCAGTATCACGCTTATAACGGAACTAGTAAATTTGCTGATGCAGGCGCATTTACCGATTTGAGGGCAGTTTTTTCAGTTCACCCTGAACCTTTCACTGTAGTGGCAAGAGCGGATTCTGGAATAAGTAACCTTGAAGACCTTAAAGGTAAGCGAGTTAATATAGGTAATCCTGGGTCAGGTCAGAGAGGTACTATGGAAGTATTGATGGAAGCACTTGGTTGGGATAAATCAACATTTGCGTTAGCTTCTGAGTTGAAGTCATCTGAGCAATCTAAAGCATTGTGTGACAATAAAATTGACGCAATGGTCTTCACTGTTGGTCATCCATCAGGCTCAATCAAAGAGGCCACAACATCTTGTGACAGTGTCTTAGTAAATGTAACAGGCGCTGCAGTAGATGGCTTAGTGGCTAATAATGATTTCTATCGCACTGCTACTATTCCAGGTGGAATGTACAATGGAAATCCAGACGATACTCACACTTTTGGTGTAGGAGCGACAGTTGTCTCTTCAGCAGCGGTATCAGAGCATGTGATTCATTCTATAGTTAAAGGTGTTTTTGAAAATTTTGATTCTTTCAAAAAGTTACACCCTGCATTTGCTAATTTGAAGAAAGAGGAAATGATTCAAGATGGATTATCTGCTCCACTTCATGATGGTGCTGCAAGGTACTACAAAGAAGCTGGTTTGATGGACTGGTAGTTTTGTACTTTTAATAAAAAAGGATGGCTCTGCCATCCTTTTTTTTATTTTATTAATTAGCGAAATCATTAAATAATATGGATAAAAAGATATATTATTTAATTATCAAATTTAGATTTTAAAATTTATATGCAAACTGACTTTGACACTGGAAATCGAAAACCAAATAGTGTATTTATCAACAATATACTTTTGTATATAGCATTAACTTGGTCATTATTTCAGTTGTATGTTTCTTCGCCTTTGGTACTCGAAATTACACCGTGGATGAATGCTGATGTAGTAAAGCGCGTTCATGTTTCGTTTGCCGGTTTATTAGCTTTTCTTATATACCCTGCATTCAAAAAATCTTCTAGAATTCAAATCCCTTGGACTGACTGGGTAATGGGATTATTGATTGTTATTTCTTGTATCTATCTGATTTATAACCAGGTTTGGGATTCCAGAGCATTTGAAATGCGCTTAGGTGTGCCAAATTCAACTGATTTAGTTTTAAGTGTAGTAGGATTAATATTATTATTGGAGGCAACAAGGAGATCTTTAGGTCCACCTCTAATGATCGTAGCTTTGCTTGCTCTTACATATACTTACCTCGGTGCTGGTGGATATGGTGGTGCTTCATTAAATAAAATTGTTTCTCATATGTGGATTACTACTGAAGGAGCTTTTGGAATTGCAGTTGGAGTTTCTGCAAGTATGGTATTTTTGTTTGTCTTGTTTGGTGCACTATTAGAGAAAGCTGGAGCAGGGAATTACTTCATTAGAGTGGCCTACGCCCTTACAGGACATTATCGAGGTGGTCCTGCCAAGGCTGCTGTAGTTTCGTCTGCAATGACCGGAATGATTTCTGGCTCCTCAATAGCCAATGTAGTAACTACAGGCACATTTACAATTCCACTAATGAAAAGAGTTGGTTTTACTCCAGAGAAGGCTGGAGCTATTGAGGTCGCCTCCTCTACTAATGGACAACTAACCCCGCCGATTATGGGGGCAGCTGCATTTTTGATGGTTGAGTACGTTGGTGTATCTTATATCGAAGTTATTAAACACGCTTTTTTGCCAGCGCTTATATCGTATATAGCGCTAGTCTATATCGTCCATTTAGAGGCATTGAAAGCTGGAATGAAAGGTCTTACAAGAACTTCAAAGCTCAATAAGGTGGATAAACTTATTAACGTTTGTAGTGTTCTTATAGTCTTGGGTGTGTTGGTGTGGGTTTTACCGCCATTTTTTCAGCTAATAAACACGATTGGTGGGGATGCAAGTGTTTTTATTATTTCCTTGATTATGGCGTTAAGTTATGTTTCGCTGTTGTTTTATGCTTCGAGAATGCCAGATTTGCCAACTGACGATATTCTAGAAATTCCTGAAGTTGGCAAAACAGTTAAAGCAGGTTTACATTTTCTACTTCCAGTTGTATTATTGATTTGGTTGTTAACTGTTGAACGATTTTCACCTGAGACTTCAGTATATTGGGCAACACTCTTTATGGTTTTTATTGTTTTAACTCAAAAAATTTTCTTAGGAATTTTTCGCGGTAGTTTAGATTTTGTTAATCAATTAGTAGAAAGTATTAACGATCTAAAGTTCGGCTTTATAAATGGTGCAAAAAATATGATTGGTGTTGGAGTTGCAACTACTGCAGCTGGACTGATTGTAGGGACAGTAACATTAACTGGCGTTGGTCAACTTATTATAGGTTGGGTTGAGTTTATTGCCGCAGGGAATTTATTCTTGATCTTGCTTTTTACAGCAATAATCAGTTTAATTCTAGGAATGGGACTACCTACGACGGCAAATTATATAGTTGTTTCAAGTTTGATGGCGCCGGTGATTATGAGTTTGGGTGCGGCAAACAATGTTGCCATTCCACTCATTGCAGCACATATGTTTGTTTTTTACTTTGGAATTTTAGCTGATGACACTCCGCCTGTTGGACTTGCGGCATATGCAGCTGCTGCAATTTCAAAGGGTGATCCGATTAGAACAGGTATACAAGGCTTTATATACGATATTCGAACGGCTGTATTGCCCTTCTTGTTTATATTTAATACCCAGTTACTAATGATTGGTATAGGTAATATATTTAATTTCATTTTAGTCGTCATTTCTTCAATAATTGCTATTTTGTTATTTGCTTCTGCAACTCAAGGCTATTGGCTAGTCAGAAATCGTTGGTGGGAGTCAGTAGCGCTACTGTTAGTGGCTTTTATGTTATTCAGGCCTGGTTTTTTTTGGGATAAGGTTGACCCTCCTTTTGAGAACAAGCCTGGTACTCAAATATTTGAAATTGCCGATAAGATGAATTCAGGTGAATCGATACGATTTGTAGTCGAGGGAGAGACACTCGAGGGTATCGAACGAAGTTATACTTTTCTATTACCCTTAGCCGATGGAGATTCAGGAAAAGAACGAGTAAATAACACTGGCCTCCAGTTAGATGACCTCTTTGGTGATATGGAGGTTGCAATGGTAATGCCTGGTATATCAAATGATAGCGCAATAAATAAGCAAGTTGAGTCAATTAGGGTTGCTGGCGTTGATAGTGGCTGGATTGTTACATCTATTCAAACTGAAAGAGACACTCTACCAAAGCAGATCGTTTTTATACCAGCTCTTATTCTATTAAGCGTTATAGCGATGATTCAGTTTAGACGAAAAAAATATTTAACTGCACAATAAAAGGAGTTTTTATATGGATATACAAAACAACATCATAGGTTTAAAAACTTCAGCTACATTAGCTATCAATGAACTATCTCAGAAATTAATTAAAGATGGTAAAGAAGTTTTTAAGTTTGGATTAGGTCAATCTCCTTTCCCTGTTCCTGAAGTAATTGTTGATGAGCTAAAAAAACATGCCCATCAAAAAGACTATATAAATGTATCTGGTTTAATAGGATTAAGAGAGGAGGTCGCTAATTATCATTCGAATAAAAATCAATATAAATATAATGCTGAAAGTGTCATTATTGGACCTGGATCAAAAGAATTAATTTTTCAAACACAATTAGTACTGAATTGTGACCTACTCCTTCCAAGCCCTAGCTGGGTATCGTATGAACCACAGGCACAAATAATAAATAAAAAAGTCCACTGGATTAAAACTTCTGCAGAGACCAATTGGCATCTTGATCCTGAAGAGCTAGATAAAACTTGCGCTAGCCTTAATTCAGTTAATAAACTTTTAATTTTAAACTCGCCTAATAATCCTTCAGGGACAACACATGGTAATTTAAAAGAGTTGGCAAACGTTGCCAAAAAGCATAATGTTGTTATTATTGCTGATGAAATATATGCCGAGCTAGATTTCACTGGGGAGTACAAATCAATTACTCACCATTATCCTGAAAAAACAATTGTCAGTAGTGGACTTAGTAAGTGGTGTGGCGCTGGAGGGTGGAGACTCGGGACGCTCGTATTTCCAGATGAGTTAAGTTATATTAGAGATAGTGTTAGAACGGTAGCTAGTGAAACCTTTACTGCGGTGAGCGCACCTATTCAATATGCGGCTATTAAGGCATACTCAGAAGATCATTCAGAATATTTAGAAAACTCTAGGTTAATTCTAAAAATGATTGGAGATTATATTTATAAAGAGCTTTCTTCAGTTGGCGTAATATGTCAAAAACCGCAAGGTGGATTTTATATGATATGCGACTTTTCTAATGTGGTAAATAAAACTCATGAAATCAATAATGACAAAACACTTTGTCAAAAAATACTTAATGACACAGGCTTTGCTATGTTGCCTGGGTCTGATTTTGGGATGGAAGAGGAAAAACTATTATCACGCATTGCTTTTGTAGATTTTGATGGCTCAAAAGCTCTTAAAATGATTTCAAAAGAAAAATCTTCTCCAGATAGTTTTTTAGATTTAGCTTGTCCAAAAATACTAAAAGGTATTTCACTATTAAAAGACTGGATAATTA